>CAYHRR010000104.1:0-9968 GCA_964358875.1 uncultured Planctomycetaceae bacterium
CTGTACCTCGGAGCGCTGTTCGTCGCCGTCGGCATGTTCGCGCTGCGCGAGACGGCGACGACGCGTCTGGGATTCGAGCGCGATCGGCTCGCCGACGTGCTCGATCAGCAGACCGACGACCGCAAGATCGACACGATTCGCATGCGCGACGTCGAAGGCAACGTCGTGATCGCCGCGCGCTTTTTTCCCGAGCGCGAGCGGATCGAGAACCTGCAGGTGATCGGACGCCGCGGCGCGGTGTACTTCGTGGTCTCCGCCGACAGCGCGACATGGGACAGCGAGGCCGTGCCGACGCCCTGCTGGCGCCTCGTCGGCGGCCACCTGCGCGAGGAGCTCGGCGAAACTTCCAAGCGCAGCGAGATCGAGCGGCTCGAACAGGTCGACTTCACGCCGCGCGACCTCTTGCTCGCGCGCAAGGGCGACAAGGACCCGATGGGGTTGTCGTTCACGGAGATCGGCCGGCTCGCGGCGCGCGATCCCTACAACCTCGAGTACCAAACGCTGTTCCATTACCACCTGACCTTCCCGCTGGCGAACTTGGTCCTGGTGCTGATCACGGTGCCCTTCATGGTCGGCCGCGAGCGCGGCAAGAACCTCGAAGGTGTCGTCGCGGCGAGCATGATGTGCGTGGTCTATTTCGCGCTCGATTTCGTGACGCGTTCGCTCGGCATGGACGGCTCGCTCGCGCCTTTGTGGGCCAGCTGGACCACGGTGCTCGTCTTCGGCAGCCTGGGCAGCGCTCTGACCGAGGGCATGCGCACCTGAACGGCGAGCGCAACTCTCGGCATCGTCGGTGCTTGGGAAGAGCACGGCCGTGCGTCGCCACCCGGCGCCGCTCCAGGAAGAAATGGCGACGCCGCGCGTCATTGGGCATGCTCCCCGGCCCGTTCGGCTCCGAATCTCCCTCATGAACAACGCCACCCGTCGCTGGAACTCGCCGCTCGCTCCATCCGCGTTGACCCTCGCCTTGCTCGCCGGTTGCGCGAGCACGGGCGAAGATCGCAACGCGAACGACGTCAACGAACTGGTGCGGCATGGTCGCTTCGAAGAGGCCGTGGTCGTCGCCTCGAAGCGGCGCGATGCGGCGCAAGCTGACGGAAAGTCCGTCGCACGGGCCGATGAGCAATGGCGCTTGGCCTCGGCGGCTCTGCTGCTCTCGCAGGGGCGCGCCTTGTCGTTCGAAGATCGCGATGTCGAGGCGCTGGAGAAGTTCGACGCAGCCGTCGCCTTGGCGCCGGATGTCGCGCAGGTCGTGCATTGGCGCGACGCGACGCGCGCGAAACTCACCGACCAATGGGTGAACAAGGCCACCGAATGGCACGCTTCGGAGAGCCTGCCCGAGGCCGTCGATTGCTACGAGAAGGCGCTCGCCTACACGCCGCTCGATTCGCGCGCGACGCAGGGTTTGGCGCGCGCACTGCTGCAGCTCAATTACCGGCGCGGCATGGGCGAGAAGTACTACCAAGGCGGCGTCGAAGCGCTCGGCGAGTTCTGGCTCGACCAGGCCGTGCACCACTTCAACGGCACGATCAAGTACGAGCCGCAGCACGCGCGCGCCGAGTCGCGGCGCGTCGACGCCGATCGCTTGCGCGCCGACAACCGTGTGATCGTCGCCGAGGGTTTCGAATACGAAGGCGCCTACTCCGCCGCGCGCAACGAATACCGCATCGCCACGTTGCTGGCCCCCGATCACGAAGCGGCGCTGGCCGGGCTCGCGCGCACGCGCAAGGAAGAGCAGGCCGCCGAAAAGCTGCGCGAGGCGGACCGCAGCATCATGCACGGGCGTTTCGACGAGGCGGAAGCACTGCTCGACCAGGGACTCGCGTTGACCGAGGCGCAGAAGGAAGCCTTCAGCGTCGAACACGACCGCTTGGAAACGGCGCGCCTCACCGTGCGCTACGACGCCGCGCGCGCGATGGAATCCGACCATCGATTCGAAGAGGCCGTAGTCGCGTACGGCACGCTGCTCGAAAACGCCAAGCAGGGTTATTTCCTCGACGTGATCGCGAGGCGCGACACGTTGCAGGACTTCATCGCCAAGGCGGCGACGCTGTACGCGAAGGCGTTGGCGGCTGCGGCGCCGGCGGAGCAGCTCGCGCTGTTGCGCCAAGTCGATGTCGTGTACCCCGAATACTTGGACGTGCGCGAACGCCTCAAGGCGCTCGAAGCCCAGCCGACCTCGCCGCGCTGAGCGCGCTCAAGCCGCAGGTCGAGCCGCACGCCGCGAACGCGCGACGAACAGCACGACCACGCCGACGAGCGAGATCTCGAGCCACGGGTGCACGCCCACGTCGTCGAAGCGGCCGTGGCGCTCGATCACCGTGCGGTACAGGTAGGGCAACCACGCGCCGATCGCGAGCGTCAGCCCGTTGCGTTGCGAAAGCCAGGGAGCGGAGGGCGGATCCGTCGGCGGCGCTGCGCCGCGCGCCGCGTCGGCTCGGTCGAGCGCATCGAGCTCGCGCGCCGCTCGATCGATCAGTTGTTGGTTCGTGCGCAAGGCCGAGTACTCACGCTGCAGCGCATACAGGTTGAGCAGCGCGGCGCCGCTGCCGATCGTCCAGTGCCACACAGGCGAGATGTCGAAACCGCGCGCGCCGTAGCCGAGCACGCCGGCGGCAACCAGCGACGCGGCGCCGAGGCCGGCCAGGGGATAGGCGCTCTTGCGGGCGAAGAACTGATTCAGCTCGCGCAGAAAGTCCTCGGACAAGTGGCGCACACGAATCGCTTCGCGCAGCACGCGGCCGGTGACGAGCATGAACAAGATCACGAGCGTGTGGACGCCGACGCCGAGCGCGACGGTGAACAAGCCCGCCCACAGGTGGCGCGGCGAACCGTCGAAGGCGAGGCCGGCGAGGATCGTGAGCCCGAGCGCGATCACGAGCAGCGCCGCGCCCGCCAAGAAGTACTGCCACATGCGCATGGGAAGGGCGGAGATCATTGCGTGCGCTGCGGCGCTCGGCCATACGCAGCCATCCGGGCCGTCGCCGACCGTGCGGGCCGAATCTCAGCGTCGTCAGCACTCCAAGCGCGCGCGTGCGCTTCAACGAGGCGCAGCGCGGCGCGCGTCGGTCGCGCGCGTCGCCGCTCGCGACTATTCCTCGCGGCGCGCGAGCACGGCGAGCACTTCGTCGGCGCGGATCGCGCTCATGCACACCGGACCGAGCGCGTGGCTGCACTTGCGTGCGAAGCACGGCGCGCAAGTCGGCGGATCCGAGCTGCGCACCGCGCGGTGCTCGCTGCTTCCCCATGGCGACGGAACGGCGACGGGCCACGGCCCCGTGCGCAGATGGCTCTGCGGACCGGCGAGCACGACGACCGGCAGACCGCAGGCCGCGGCCAGGTGCGTCGGCCCTGTGTCGCAGCCGATGTAGCGAGCGCCGCGTTGCGCGCTGACGCTGAAAAACGCGGCCAATTCGCGCAGTCCGCGCTGGCCGATCCAATGCCGAATGCGCGGTTCGTCGGCGCAACGCGCTTCGACCTCGCGCGCCTCGGTGACTTCCGCGGGACCGGAGAGCACCACGACAGCCGTGCCGTCCGCCGCGAGCGCGCGAGCCAGTTGCGCGGCGCGCTCGACCGGCCACGAACGCACGTCGTCACGCGGCGAGAGTTGCAAGATCACGCAGCGCGACGCGTCGACGAGTCGCGCAAAGTGCTCGCCCGCGCTCGCGAGTTCGACCGCGGTCGAGTCGGGATCGCGACGCGGCGTGAAGTCGCCGACGAGGTGACGGCCGAGTGCGAGCGAGCGTTCGAAGGCGTGTTCGCGCTGGGGCGCGCAGGGCGCAGCGTGTTCCGAGATCAGCCCTGCCGCGAGTTTCTCGCGCCAATCCACGCGCGCCAAGCCGACCCGCCGCGCTGCGCCCGTGCACCAAGTCGCGGCGGCGCTTTTCCAATTGCCCTGCGCGTCGACCGCCAACTCTGCGGCGAATTCACGCAACTGAGCCCGCAGCGCGATCCATGCGCGCAGCCCGCCGCGCCGCTCGAAACGCACGACGCGTTCCAGGCCGGGCAAACCGTCGAGCAGCGAGGCGAATTCGCTCTGCGCAACCCACACGATGCGCGCTCGCGGGTAGGCGGCGCGCAGTGCATGGAAGACCGGCAGCGCGAGGACGATGTCGCCCAAATGCGACAGCCGGACGATGGCGATGCGCGCGGGCGCGTGGGAGGACGACGGCACGGAGCTTGAGATTCCCGGGGCCGATCCGTGGGATGGCCGCGCCGATGATACGTCGCATTTCGACGAAGTTCCTGATCGCCGTGCTCGCCGCGGTGATCGTTCCGTTCCTCGGCTTCGCCATTTTCGTCGACACGCAGATGGCCGGGCGACTGTCGAAGGACGTCGTGCTGTATTCGCTGAAGGGCTTGTCGGCCGATCTCGCGCTGCGCGTCGATCGCGACATCGAGGAGTTCAACGCCACCGTCGAGTTGCAGGCCGTCGATCCCGGGTGCCTGAGCGCGCTCGACGAAGCACGGCGCGAGGAAGCGGGCGAACTCGAAAGTGATCCTCCGGATCTGCGCCGCGCGTTGCGCGATTCGCTTTCCGGTCAATTCAACAACCTCGTGCTCGCCAAGCGCGACTTCGACTTGCTGCTGCTCGTCGACGAGCACGGCTCCTTCGTGGCCTGCAACACCAAGGGCCGTTCGACGTACGGGCTGTCGCTCGAAGTGCTCGACGCCTTGAAAACGCGCAGCTACGCGCACGAAGCGTGGTTCGAAGCGGCCGCGCTCGGCACGCGCTTGCCGCCGCACAAGCACACGAGCGACTTGTTGCCGGCGCGCAACGCCGAGCCCGGCGTGCACCCCGAGAATTTTCACATCGCCTTCGCCGCGCCGGTGGTGTGGCCGGCCGATGAAAAACGCGCCGACGTCGCCGGGAAATTCGTGGGCGCGCTGTACGTGCTCGTCAATTGGAAGCGCATCCAAGACGAGGTCGACAGCCCGGTGCTCAAGGAGTATTTCCAAGGGCTCGTCGGTCCCGACGAGTTTCCCTCGGCCTACGGTTGGATCTGGGATCGCGACTGCGACACGATCATCGCGCACCAGCGGCCGGAGCTGTACGGCGAGCGGGTTTCGGGAGCGAAGATCGGTTTGCCGCAGATGGTCGAGGCGGCGAAGGCGGCCGATTGGGGGCTGTATCCCGAGTACGAATTCGCGGGGCGGCGCAAGAACGCGGCCTTCAAGCACACGAGTGAGGGCTGGGTCGTCGGCGTGGGCATCGACAACGACGACATCTTTCGCGGCGTGCGCGAGCTGCGCGAGTTGCTGTTCAAGGCCACGCTCGTCGTGTTGCTTTTCGCGGTGCTGTGGACCTTGGTGATCGCGCGCCGCACGACGCAGCCGATCCTCGCGTTGCGCGAGCAGGTGCAGAAAGTGGCTGCGGGAGATTTGAGCGCGCGCGCCGAGGTGCGCAGCGGCGACGAACTCGGTGAACTCGCCCAGGCACTCAACACGATGACGGCCGAGATCGCGCTCAGCCGCGAGAAGCTCGTGCGCGCTGAGAAAGAAGCGGCGTGGCGCGAAATGGCGCGCCAAGTCGCGCACGACATCAAGAACCCGCTGACGCCGATCCTGCTCTCGGTCGAGCTGTGCAAGCGCGCCAAGGACGAAGGCCATCCGAACTTCGACGCGCTGTTCGAGCGCACGGTCGAGATCGTGCAGCGTCAGGTCGCGCACTTGCGCGAGATCGCGAGCGACTTTCACGCGCTGACCGGCGCGCGGCCCGAGAACAAGGCGCGCGTCGACGTCGGCGACATGCTCGATCAAGTGCTCGCGCTGAACGCGGCCTACGCGCAGACGCTGGGTGTGAAGGTCGAGAGCGGCGGCGCCGGCGGCGAGGTCATGGCCGATCCCGCGCTGTTGCGTCGTGTGTTGCTCAATCTCGTTTCGAACGCGCTCGAGGCGATGCCCGAGGGCGGCGAACTCGCATGCACCGTCGAAGCGCGCGGCGCGCAACTCGCGATCGAGATCCGCGACACGGGCGCGGGGCTGCCCGCCGAAGTGCGCGAGCGTTTGTTCGAGCCCTACTTCACGACGCGCACGAAGGGCACGGGACTCGGGCTCGCCATCGCCAAGCGCGTCGTCGAAGACCACGCAGGCTCGATCGAACTCGTCAACGTCGAGCCCGGGCCGGGAACGCTCGCGCGCGTGCTCCTGCCGCTCGCGCCCGTGGCATGAAGCCCGCAGTGTTCGTGACGGGCGCGACCGGCTTCGTCGGCGCCGAACTCGTGCGCGAGTTCGTGCGGCGCGGACACGAGGTGTACGTGCTCGCGCGGCCGTCGGCGGATCGTGCTGTGCTCGACGGAAGTCTCGTTCATTGGCGCGACGGAGATCTGTGCGACGCCGCTTCGCTCGAGCGCGCCGTGGCCGACGTGTGCGCGCGCGCGAGTGCGCCGTGGATCGTTCACTCCGGCGCGGTGATCAGCTACCAAACGCGCGATCGTGAGCTGCAGCGCGCGGTCAACGTTGGCGGAACGCGCAACGTGCTCGCGGCTTGCGCGCGGCATCGAGTGGGGCGCGTGCTGCACGTCAGCTCCGTCGTCGCCGTCGGCCACGCGCGCGAAAACGAAGTCTTGAACGAGGACGCGCCGTTCAACGGAGCCGAGCTGCGTTGCGACTACACGGACACGAAGCGCGAAGCGGAGGAGCTCGCACTTGCCGCCGCGCGCGAGCTCGATGTCGTCGTCGTCAATCCCGGCGCGATCTTCGGCACCGGCGCGCGCGGTCCGAACACGCTGAAATTCCTGCGCAAGATCGCGCACGGCCCGCGCCTGCCGTTCGTGCCGCCGGGATCGCTGTCGGTGGTCGGCGTCGAGGACGTCGTCGCCGGATGCATGCTCGCGCTCGAACGTGGAGCGCGCGGACGGCGTTACTTGTTGACGGAATCGGTGTGGACCGCGCTCGAGTCGTTTCAGCTCGCGGCGCGCGAGCTCGGCGTGCGACCGGCGACGCGCCGTGCACCGCGCGCGCTGTGGAGAGCGCTCGAACTCGGTGCGCGCGGCCTGGACCTCGTAGCGCCACCGGAGCTGTTGACGCCGCAGTCGATCCGCATGCTCGGCGCGCACTTTCGCTTCGACGCGACACGCGCGCGCGAAGAGCTCGGCTGGCGCCCGCGGCCCTTCCTCGAAGTGCTGCGCGCGACGATCGCGTGGTTGCGCGCGCGCGGCGAAATCTGACACGTTGATGCCGGGGCGCGCGGCTGCGCTCACGAACCCGGTCTTGTGTCGGTGATCGTCGGCCCGCTGCGAGCGCGCGATGCAGCGGCCGTGCTCGGCGGCGTGGCGTGCACAGCGGCAGGCTCGTGTTTGCGGATCGCCTCGGGCTCTAGACCGGTCAGCGCGCGGATCGTCTCGACGATGTGCTGTTCGCCGACCACGGTCACCTGCGCCTGCTGGGCTTGCCGATGCTGCGTCTGTTCCTCGAGCTTGCGGTGCAGCGCCCAAGCCTCGTCGCGGCACTTCGAGGCCTGCTCGAATTCCTGCGCGAGGACAAGCTCGTCGCGTTGTCGATCGAGCTCCGCGATCCGCTTGGTGAGTTCGCGGAACTCGCGCGGCGGCTGCGCCTGCGCTTGCATGCGCGAGCCTGCTTCGTCGAGCAACATCACGGCGCCCGAAGGAGCAGCGTGCGTCGGCGCGTACACGAGCGCCAGTTCCGCGGCTGCATCGAGAGCTTCGTCGCTGAAGCGCACCGAGTGGTGGGCTTCGTACCGATCGCGAAGCCCGCGCAAAATCTGTTGCGTCTCGCCGACGCTGCTCGGATGCACGTCGATGCGCCGGAAACAGCGCGCGCTCGCGGTATCGGGCACGACGAGTCGATCGAATTCGGCGGGCGTGCTCGTGGCAATGCAATGCAGGTCGCCGTGATCGAACGCGGGACGCAACATGCGCAATAAATCGCCCGCATCGCCGCTTCCGACCAACTCGTGCAACCGATCGAGGACCAAAACGACGTTCTTCGTGCGCCGGATCTCGTAGGTGAGCGCGCGCACGCGTTCCTCGAACTGGCCGCGGTACTTCGTCCCCGCGAGCAGCAGCGTGACGTCGAGTTCGAGCAGTCGCAGGCCGAACAGCGGCTCGGGCACTTCGGCGCGCGCGATGCGTAGCGCCAATCCCTGCACGATGGCGCTCTTGCCGACACCGGACGCGCCGACCAGCACGGGATTGCCGAGGCGCCGCCGCAACAGGACTTGCAGCAGTTCGTCGAGCACGTCGTCGCGCCCGATCAGCGTGTCGAGCGTGCCGGGGAGCGCGAGCGCTGTGAGGTCGCGACAAAATGCGTCGAGCGCGGGTGTCTTCGGTGCGGCAAGGGCGGTGGCGCGCGGCTGCGTCCTCGCGCGCGGACTCG
Source organism: uncultured Planctomycetaceae bacterium (assembly GCA_964358875.1). GTDB lineage: Bacteria > Planctomycetota > UBA1135 > UBA1135 > CAYHRR01. The sequence continues at coordinate 8,338 of CAYHRR010000104.1, forward strand.
CGAAGCGCGCGGAGTGCCAGTCCGGGTCTGCGTGCGCATCGAGGTGTTCGAGTACCGCGCGGCGCGCATCCGCGAGGTTGACGTGCAGGCCGATCAGCACCTGCGCCGCGATACCCTCGTGCTCCTTGAGCAGGCCAAGCAAAAGGTGCTCCGTGCCGATGTAGTTGTGACCGAGGTCCGCGGCCTCTTCCATCGCAAGTTCGAGCACCTTCTTGGCGCGCGGCGTGAACGGCAACTGGGGCGTCGCGTCGCGCGACGGACCGAGCCTGAGGATCTTGTCGAGCGCAGCGCCGACTTGGTGCAGCTTGACGCCCATGTTCGCGAGCACGTCGACCGCGACGCCCGTGCCTTCGGCAATCAACCCGAGCAGAATGTGTTCGGTGCCCAGGTACTCGTGGTTGTGCGCGAAGGCCTCTCTGCGCGCCAAGTTCATGATCCGCTTCGCTCGATCCGAGAATCTGTCGAACATGGACTGTGTTCCTTGCCGTCGTCGTGGCGACGCACGCGGAGCAGGTTAGCGCCTCACGTCGGGTCGCGGCGCGTGGCGACGAGGGGCGAGATGCGTCTTCGCAATTCCCGCACAGCACGAGTCTGACGAACGCGCGCGCGCTGCCTATCCTGTCAGCCCTTCGAACCATGCAACGCGTCTCCAACTCCATCAACATGCGCTCGCGCGTCCGAACGATCTCGATCGTCTTCCTGTTCGCTCTCGTCAGCGCGTGCGCGTCGCTCGGCGGCGGCGGCGAGGCCGCGAGTTGGGTGGGACGGCGCTACGAAGACGTCGCCGAGCGCGCAGGCAAGTACGCGGGCTTCGCGCGCGTCGGAAACACGCTGGCGGCCGTGTATTTCTGCCGCTGCGACGATGGCCACCACGACCTCGGCGCCGACGCTGCGTCGGACTCGACTGCGGCGAGCGAGCCCGTCGCGGCGACCGGCGCGAGCCCGACGAATAGCGCCGGTGCTGCGTCCAGCTCCGCGGCAGACACAGCGCCCGCGCGCAACAAGTGGTGTCGCGACATTCGTTACGTCTTGTACGTGCAACCCGACGGCACCGTGCAGTCGGTGCGCGACTGGCGCACGGGCGCGGTCTATCCCCAGAAGCGTTAGCCGCAGGACTCAGCGCGCTGCGCCGGCACCGTCGCGCCGCTTGCGTTGCAACTTGCGCAGCAGCACGCGCACTTTGCGCGGCAATTTCCGCTCGAGCGCGTTGATGCGCCCCGCAGCGCGGCGACTCGCGCGGCCGATCATCGCGAGCCCGATCAAGTAGAAGAGCGGCGCGCCGGTCACGACAGGCACGACCCACACGACCACTCCGATCACGAGCACGACGACGCCGCCTATCAGAAGCAGCGCGCGCACCCACGGTCGCGGCATGCGTGCTTCGACGTCGATGAGTGCGGGCAGTTCGTCCGGTTCGGCAGGCGCTTCGGTCACGGCGCGGAGCACTATCGCATTTCGCGCGGCAATTCCGCGCAGTGCTCGCGTCGCGCACGCGGAGCACGGCGCGCCGTGCGGGGCCGAATCGGCCCGCGCAATTCGTGCGAACTCGTGGGTGGTGTCGCTGAACGGCGCCGTGATCGCGGCACGAGAGTTGTCCTCGCGCGCGCTCTCGAATCTCCTTCGGACTACCC
>CAYHRR010000105.1:0-9964 GCA_964358875.1 uncultured Planctomycetaceae bacterium
CCGCGAGCGCCGTGTTGAGCGCACCCGTCGCGCGCGGCGGATCCGTGCGAGCTCCGCTCGACGCGAGCGCACACGTCTACGGTTGGCTCGTCGACGGCGCGGACGACGCTTCGGTGACCTTCGCGGCGCAGGCCCTGGAGCTCGGCTTGGCCGTCGCGATCTGCGACGAGGGCTTGGAAAGTGCGGGGCGAGCCTTCGCGCGCGGCAGCGTCCTCGTACGCGCCCACGAGAACGCTGCGAACGCCGCGCAACAGGTCGAGCGCGCGGCGCAGTTCGCGGGCGTCGAAGTGACGGCGACGACGAGCGCGCGCGCGCCCGGCGAAGGCCATGATCTCGGCGGCCAGCACTTCCAACTGCTCGCGCGGCCGCGCGTCGCGTTGCTCTCGAACGCGCCCGTGTCGAGCGATTCGTTCGGCCACCTGTGGCATCAACTCGATCGCGTGCTCGGACTGCCGGTGTCGCTGCTCGACGCGCAGGATCTCGGCGGCTACGACCTGCGCCGTTACAACGTGCTCGTGCTGCCGCCCGCGGGCGGAATGCGCGGCGTGATCGAACCGCTCGCCGACGAATTGAAGGCCTGGGTGCGTTCCGGCGGAACGTTGATCGCGATCGGCGGATCGGCAGCGAGCTTGTGCGACACGGAGCTCGGCTTCAGCGCCGTGCTGCCGCGCGCCAAGGTCCTCGAAAAGCTCGAGGAATACCGCTTCGAAGCGGGCCGCGAGCGTGCGGGGCAGACTCCGTCGATCGACGAAGGCGCGGTGTGGGACGGTCCGCAGTCCGCTGCGGACAAACTCGCGAAGGCGGCTGACGACGCGAAGGCGAACAACGACGCGAGGAAGGACGACGACGACAAGAAGGCAGACTCCGTCACCGACGCGGAGCGCGAGGAGCGTTGGATGCAACGCTTCTCCCCCGCCGGCGCGTTCTTGCGCGGATTCGTGCGCAACGATCAATGGATCACCTGCGGCGCCACGGACGAGTTGCCCGTGTACTTCGAGGGCTCGCTGTCGCTGTGGTCGCGCTCGCCTGTGACGACGGCAGTGCGCTTCGCACCCGCCGAACAATTGCGCCTCTCGGGCTTGTTGTGGCCTGAAGCGCGCGAACGCCTCGCCGACAGCGCGTACTTGACCGTCGAGCGCATGGGCAACGGCCAAGTGATCCTGTTCGCGGCGCAGCCAGGCTTCCGCGGCTACCACGCGGCGACCGGAAGACTTTTCGCGAACGCGGTCGTGTACGGACCGGGAGTCGGCGCGAATCCTGCGCGTCAGCACTGACGCGGTCGCGCGAGTGGCGCGCTCTGCTAGTCTCGTCGCGTCGTTTCGCCATGCGCCGCACGCTGAAAAGCACCGTCGGATTCACGCTGTTCGCCGCGCTCGTCGGCGCGTGTCGGCATGAAGTGGACGCGGCAGCGCGCGCAGAGCACGAACGCGTCGGAGCGGCTGTCACGATCGATGCCCACTGGCGCGAGCTCGGTGCGAATTCACCGCGCATGCAGACAGAGAAGAACGCCGCGCCGCAGAACGGCGCCGTGACGACGTGGCACGACAGCGGCGCGAAAGCGAGCGAGGGTGTGCTGCTCGACGGGCAGCGCCAAGGCGCGTGGTCGTTCTGGTACTCCGACGGCGGACTGCGCTGGCAAGGCACGTTCGAACGCGATGTCGCCGTCGACGTCGAGCGCGCGTGGTACGCGAACGGCCAGCAGCACTACGAGGGCACCTTGCAGGCCGGCAAGCGCAGCGGCACCTATCGCTTCTGGTACGACAACGGCATGCCCGAGCGCGAGGCGGAATTCGTCGACGACGTGCAGCACGGCAAGTGTCGACGTTGGGATCTCGACGGTCACCTCGACGCGCGCGAGACCGGCTTGTACGAACGCGGCCGCAAGATCGCGGAGCTATAGTCCGCGGCTTCAATGGCCACGGTCAAGGCACGCTCACACCTTCGCACGCTGGGCGTGCTTGTTTCGTTGGCGATCGGCGTCGCGGCATGGATCGCGTTCAAACGGCAGCCGAGCGAGCCCGCGCCCGCGCCGGATACGAAGCCGACTAGCGCGAGCGCGACGGTCGTTGCGCCGAGCGCGGTCGAAGCGAAGCGCGAGGCCGCGGTCGCGGAATCCTCGACGCCGATGGTTGCGCCTCCGCTCGAAACGGCGCGGCTCGATGCGACGCTTCGCGGTCGCGTACTGCTGCGCGACGATCGTTCGCCGCTCGCCGATGTGCTTGTGAGGCTGCGCATCACCGACGCCTGGAGCGAACGGCGCACGAGCGCCGACGGGTGCTTTGAATTCACGTTCGACTCCGGCGACGCGAGGCGCGAACTGCTGGTGATGACCACCGAGACGACGACACGCGCGAGCGAGTGGCTGGCGTCGCACATCGACTCAGGCGAGGTCATCGAACGAACGCTCATCGTCTCCCGCGGCGCGCTGCTCGCGGGCGTGGTCGTCGACATGGAAGGACACGCCATTGCCGGGGCGACCGTCGACGCCTGGTGCGTGCCGGACTTTCGTCCCAAGGAAGCACCGGATCGCAGCGTGACGAGCGACACGACCGGCCGCTTTTCGATCGCACATGTCGGCGAGAGCTTCTTTCTAGCGGCGCATGCGCCGGGGCTGTGCGCTGAACGCGGACTGCGCGGCAAGCTCGAAGGCGACGCGAACGTCGACGGACTCGAACTGCGCGTCGCCGAGTGCGCGACGATCGTCGGCCACGTCGTCGACGACCAGGACCGAGCGCTTGTCGGCGCAACGCTCGAACTCAACGCGCTGAATAGCTCGTCCGATCGCGACGTCACCGCCGTGCCAGGCGTCTACCGCTGCACGTGGGGCACGGCGACGGTCATGTCCGATGCGACGGGTCGCTTCGAAATCACCGGACTCGCGTCGGATCGGCAGCAACGCAGCGCATCGGTCGCGCACGACGAGTGCCTCAGCGCCTCGGCGATGCTCAATCCGTTGACGCCCGACAACCGTGTCGTGTTGCTACGCGGCGTCGAAGTGCGAGGCGTCGTGCTGCGTTCCGATCGAACGCCCGGCGCGGGCGCAGAGCTCGTGTTCGATCGAGCAGCTCGCCGCAACCGCCGAACGATCGCCGATGACGACGGTACGTTCATCGCGCAAGGCATCGCGTCGGCCGAGCGTGCGTTGCTGAGTGTGCATCTCGCCGGACAGGCGATCTACATCGACACGGTCAGAGTCGAACAAGGTGGCGATCCGCTCGAGATCGAACTCGAGCCCGCGCATCGCATCGCAGGCCGCGTCGTCGATGTCGGCGGCGCGCCGGTCGCGCGCGCGCTCGTGAGCATCGAGGGAGATCGCATCGTCGAGATCGTCGGCACCAGCTACGCCGAGCGCACGACCTGGGAGTGGTATCACAACTGCCACCGCACCATCGCCGACGTCGACGGCCGCTTCACCTTCGAGGATCTGTACGAAGGCAAGTTCATCGTGCGGGCGAGCGAACCGAGCGCGCTTGACGTCACGCGCGACGTGACAACCGAGTCCGGCGTCGACGATCTCACTGTCGTGCTCGATCCCAAGGAGATGGACAAGGTGGTATTTGCGGGCCGTGTCGTCGACGCCGAAAGCGGCGAGCCGATGCGGAACTTCAGTCTGAATGTGATGCAAGAACTCGAGGGTCAGCACGGTCTGTTCGGCAACACACGCAAGATCGAAAGCACCGACGGTCGCTTTCGCGCGCGGGGCTACGCAGCGGGACTAGCTGATGTGCGCGTCCAAGCCGACGGCTACGCGAGGTGGACGGCTGGGGCGCGCGAGTACGAATTCGGCGAGCACGTGCTCGACGTGCGCCTCACTCGTCGGCGCTCGCTGCAACTGAAAGCCGTTGATTCGGTTGGAGCACCGTTGCCTCGGTCGGTTCACGCGAAGTTCCACGGTCGTGACGGACGTGTGCTCCAGATCGAATTGGGGGGCTTCGGCAGCAGCACCGACGCGCTCTCCATCGGCCAAGGCGTCGTCGTCGCGCAAGGCCTGCCCGCTGAGCCGATCACCGTCGTCGCCACCTACTGCGGGGACGAATTCGAGTTCAGTTTCGACCTGAGCAAGCCACTCGATGGCGTGCAGGAACTCAAATTCGCGGCTGCGCCGCTGCGCAAGCTCGCGTTGTTGTTCCTGCACGGCCCAGCACCGGACCCTGGTACTCCGAACGAGTTCGCCGGCCTTGACGAGTTGTACGCGCACCTGCCGCCGATCCTTTTCGAGCGCATGCCGACGCATCCGCTCGCAATTTCGTTCTTCACCGCCGGCGGGACGCCGATCGCAGGCGCCTCGTGCACGAACGCCGGCGAAGCGTTCGATCTGAGTTGCTGGTTCGACGGTTCCCGCAGTTCAGGCCTGCGCCAATTGCCGCTGGTGCAGTTCGACGACTTTCCGCGCGCGGCCGTGCGCGCTGTCGTGCACTGCGACGGTCGACGCGACACGGTCATTTCCCTGCCTGCGTCAAGCGTTGCGGACGAGATAGCACGCATCGTGTGGTTGGAAACTCCGTGACCACGCCGAAACTCGAAGAGCTCGCGCTCGATGGGCGCGCGGTGCGGCTCGAGCCGTTGCGTGCGTCGGATCTCGATGCGCTGTGGGCCGTCGGCGCGTTCAGCGAATTGTGGGCGCTCACGGTGGCCGACTGTGCGACGCGCGACGACATGCGGCGTTGGATCGAGGACGCGCTCGAAGCGGCGGCGCGCGGAACGGCTCTGCCGTTCACGACGCGATGGCGCGCGAGCGGCGCGATCGTCGGTGCCACGCGTTTCGGCAACTTCGAGGGAGCGCAGCGCCGCGTCGAGATCGGCTGGACGTGGATCACGCCGGCGCACCAGCGCTCGATCGTCAACACCGAGGCCAAGTACCTGATGTTCCGCCACGCCTTCGAGGCGCTCGGGCTCAACCGCGTCGAGTTGAAGACCGACGCGCTCAACCGACGCTCGCGCGCCGCGATGCTGCGCCTTGGCGCAACCGAAGAAGGCGTCCTGCGCCGTCACGCGATCACCGCGACCGGGCGCGTGCGCGACAGCGTCTACTACAGCGTGATCCGCGAGGAATGGCCGCGCGTGAAGGCGCACATCGAGAGCTTGCTCGAACGAGGCCGCGCATGAGTTCGCGGCGCGCAAGCTTCGCGGCGCTGGCCTTGATCGTCCTCGCCGTCGCGGCCGTGGCCGTGCACTTCGTGCGCCAAGCGCGCGTCGATCCCGAGGTGCCCTTCTTCGTGCGCGAGGCCCCCGCCGAGTGGATCGTGTTCCCGAGCGAGCCGTCGACGTACACGCGCGCGCGCGTCGAACTCGCGACGAGCTTCACGCGCACCTTCGAACTCGCCGCAGCGCCACGCAGCGCAACGTTGCAGGTCAAGTTGCACGTCGACGGCGACGTCGTCGTCAACGGCGCTCCGGTGACGCTCTTGCCGAGCGATGCGTCGAATTGGAAGCGCGAGCGCAGCGCCGACGTGACGACGCTCCTGCACGCAGGCTCGAACACGGTGAGCGCGACGGCGCGCGCGAGTTTCGGGCCGGGCGCAGTGTGGCTCGTGCTCGAGTGCGACGGCACGACGCTGGTCAGCGACGCGAGTTGGTCGGCGAACTGCGCCGGTTCCAGCGTGCGCGCTGCGCGTCTCGCTGCAACGCCGATGGACGAGTGGGCGCGACCGACGACGCGCTCGAAGATCGGCGAGCTGCATTCGAACGAGCTCAATCCGTCGCCGTTGAGCGCGCTCCGCAAGAGCTTGCCCAACCTCGTCGCGCTCGCTGCCGCCGCCGCCGCACTTGTGTTCGGTCTGCGTGCGCTGACACGCAAATACGCCCTGGTTTTCGAGCGCCGCGCCACGTGGCTCTTCAGCGCTGTTGCCGCGCTGCTCCTCGCTCTGTTGTTCTGGAACAACCGCGCGCTCGGACTCGATCAGGGCTTCGACGCCGCCGCTCACGTCGAGTACGTCAACTACTTGCTGCGCACCGGCTCCGTGCCGCTCGCCCATCAAGGCTGGGAGATGTACCAGCCGCCGCTGTACTACGCGGTCGTCGCTTTCGCCGTGAAATTGAGCGGCGCCGCGACGCTCGACGCGCAATCGATGCACGTCGTGCGCGTCGTCGGTTGGGCCGCGCTCGTGCTGCAGATTCTGTTCGTCACGCTCGGACTGCGCGAGCTGTTCGCGGAGCGGCCGCGCACGGCCTTCGTAGGCGCGTGCGTCGCGGCGCTGCTTCCGATGCAGCTGTACCTGTTCCAGTACGCATCGAACGAAGGCTTCGCGGCGATGCTCGTGTCGGCTGCGTTGTGGCTCGCGCTGCGCATCTTGCGGCGCGAGAACGCGCGAGTCCGTGACTTCGCCGTGCTCGGACTGGTGCTCGGCGCAGCGCTGCTCACCAAGTTCTCGGCGCTGCTCGTAGTGCTCCTCGTGCTCGGCGTTTTTGCAGGACGCGTCGCGCTGCGCCGCGAACGAGTCACCCTCGTTCAGTTGCGCAACCTCGTCGCGCTGCCGCTCGTCATCGCCCTCGTCTGCGGCTGGTACTACCTGCGCGTCCATGAACGCTTCGGCCGCTTCTTCGTCGGGAACTTCGACGCCGAGGCCGGTTTTGCGTGGTGGCAAGACCCGGGCTACAGAACCTCCTGCGATTTCACGCGCTTCGGCGCCGTGTTCGAGCATCCGTTGTTCAGCTCGCTGCACTCCTGCGGCGACGCGTTGTATTCGACCTTGTTCGGCGACGCGCTGATCGGCGGCAGCGGCCGCGTCGACGCGCGCCCGCCTTGGAATTACGAGCTGATGTCGGCGGGCATGCTGCTCGCGCTGCTGCCGACGCTCGCGCTCGGCATCGGGCTCGTGATCGCGCTCGTACGTCTCGTGCGTGAGCCGCGCGCGAGTTGGTTCTTGGTGCTCGGCCTGCAGGCGGGCACGCTCGCGGCGTTGATCAGCTTGACGCTGCGCTTGCCGTTCTACGCGCAAACCAAGGCCGTTTACGCGGCGTCGGTGATGATCCCGCTCGCGGCCGCGATCGCCTTGGGCTGCGAGTGGATCGTCGAACGAGTTCGCGCGGCGGCGCCGGTGGTGTGGATCGTGCTGACGACCTGGTTGCTCGCGAGCCTCACGACGTTCTGGTCGACGGACGCGCTCGCCTTCGAAAACCGGATGCCGCGCGAGCCCGCAGAGTGGGCCTTGCCCGACGCCGGCAGCGACGCGCGTGGCGGAGTCGCGGCGCTCGAACAGGCGGCCGCGCAAGCGCCGGACAACGCCGATGCGCACGCGCAACTCGCGTCGGTGCGCTTAGGCCGCGGCGACGTCGAAGCAGCGACGGCTGCGGCGCGCGACGCCGTCGCGATCGATCCCTGGAATCCGGCGGCGCACTATGTGCTCGCGCTCGTGCGCCACCGCGGCGGCGACACGGCAAGCGCCGTCGAACAGCTGCAACTCGCCGTGAGCATCGAACCGCGCGCCGCCCCGTTCGCGCTCGACCTCGCGACACTGTTGATCGCGGCCAGGCGCTTTTCCGAGGCCGAAATCGTGCTCGAACGCACGCGTGCTGCGTTGGCCGGAGCCGGCCAGCCGGTCCCGCCGGCGATCACCGAACGGCTCGCGCTGTGCCGCAAGCAACGCTGAGCGCTCAGCGGCGGTTTTGATCCGGCTGCGGCGCGAACGAGCGCGCCTTCTTGAATTGCTCCAAGCGCGCGCTGACTTCTTCGAGCCACTCGGTGCCCTTGCACAGCTCGACGGCGCGCTCTTCGAGTTCGATCGCCTTGGCGATGTCGCCGCGCGTGAAGTAGACGAGCGCGAGCGTGTCGAGGATCGCGCCGTTTTTCTGCTCGGAGAGATCGACCGCGCGCTGCGCAACGCGCAACGCGAAGTCGAGGTCGCGCCGCGGCACGCGCTCGACGCCCGGATCGACGATGAACCAAGCGATCAGATTCAGCTCGAGCGCTTCGTCCTTGAGCACCGAGTCGACCAAGCGCTTCGCGTAGGCGTAGCCCTCGTCCTCGCGCCCCAGGTTCAGCAGGCAACAAAAACGCCACGCGCCGGTGCGCTGTTCGCGTTCGGGCGCGGCCTTGATCAGTTCGTCGACCACGAGCAACGCGCCCGCATAGTCGTGGGCCTTGAACAGCTCGGAGAGCTTGAGCGACAGCTTGTTGACCTTGGCGCGACTCTCGTGCGCCTTCTTGGCCGCCTCGAGATCCCAGGTGCCGGCGACGATCTGTTCGAGCGGCTTGTCGAGCGCCGCCGAGTCCCCGATCCAGGCGATGCGCCCCGAGCCGTCGACGATGAAGGCGGTCGGCAAGGACGATTCGCCGGCGGCGCGCAACCAGGTCAAGGCCATCGAGCCATGCCACGGCTTGGCGTCGGGCAGCACGGTGTCGATCGCGACCGTGTAGGCCATCTGCTCGCCGAAGGCCGCGACGTAGGGCGCGACATCGCCGGGCATGTCCTCCCAAACCGAGACGCCCAACACGCGCACACGTTGGTCGGCGTAGCGCTTCTGGACTTCCGACAGGTGCGGGATCGTCTTGCGGCAGGGGCTGACCCAGGTGGCCCAAAAATCGACGACGTAGGTCGTGTCGCGTTCGAAGGCCTTGAGCGGCTCGCCTTTGAGGAAGGTCTTGACCGTCAGCTTGGGCGCGGCATCGCCGACGCCGAGGCTCTGCGCCGCTGCGGCGAGGCACAGACCTGCGCCGACGGCGGCGCGCTGAAGCAGATGGAACGCACGCATGGTGTGGATCGAGTTCGTCGCGCGGCGCGGGCGTCGGGAGTTGTGGCAGGAGGGCGGGCGCGAGACCGCGAAAGACTAGTGCACTCTCGGCGCGCGTACGGTCGTGAGTTGTTTCCCGCGCGTCAGATTTCTGTGGCCTCGTGCGCTCACGTTCACCGACGAGTTGACGCGCTCAGCTCGCACTCACCCGCGCGCTTGGTCGGCGAGCACCGTGGCGACGCAGGCCGTGAGCTTTTTTCCCGTCGGAATGTGCAGGAACTCGTTGGGACCGTGCGCGTTCGAATTCGGCCCGAGCAGGCCGGTGATCAGGAACTGCGCCTTGGGAAACTTCGCGCCGAGCATGCCCATGAAGGGGATCGAACCGCCTTCGCCGTTGTAGACGGCGGGCTTGCCGAAGTAGGTCACCGAGGCGCGATCGAGCGAGCTTTCGAGCCACTTGTCCATGGCCGGCGCGTTCCAGCCCGAGCCCGACTTCTCGTAGTTGAAGGTGACCTTCGCGCCGTAGGGCGGGTCCTTTTCGAGGATCTGCTTGAGGCGTGCGCCGGCCTTGTCGGCGTCGAGTGTCGGCGGCACGCGGAACGACAGGCGCGCGACGGTGCGCGGGCGCAGCACGTTGCCGGCGCTCGACGTCGCCGGGATGCCGTCCATGCCGGTGATCGAAAGCGCCGGGCGCCAAGTGCGGTTGAGCACGAGTTCGACGAGGTCGGTGCTCATCGGTTGCATGCCGGGAGTGAAGGGGAACTTCGAGTAGATCTCGTCCTTGAGCACTTCCGAGACGAGCTTCGCTTGCGCGAGGCGATCGGGCGGGACTTGGACGTGGAACTCCTTGATCACCGCGCCGGTGTGCTCGTCGTCGATGCGCGAGAGCAGCGAACGCAGGATGCGGAAGCTCGAAGCGACGACGCCGCTCGCGTCGCCGGAGTGCACGCCCTCGGTGAGCACTTCGACGCTGAGATCGCCGCCGACCAAGCCGCGCAGCGAGGTCGTGCCCCACAGTTGCTCGTAGTTGCCGCAACCCGAATCGAGGCACACGACCAAGCACGGCGTGCCGATGCGCGGCGCGAGGTGCTCGACGTAGGCGGGCAGATCGAAGCTGCCGCTTTCCTCGCAGGCTTCGATCATCACGATGCAGCGCGCGTGCGGGATCTTCTGACGCTCGAGCGCTTCGATGGCGGCGAGCGATGCGAAGGCCGCATAACCGTCGTCCGCGCCGCCGCGACCGTAGAGCTTGTCGCCCTGGATCACCGGGGTCCACGGACCGAGGCCCGCGCTC
>CAYHRR010000106.1:0-9917 GCA_964358875.1 uncultured Planctomycetaceae bacterium
CATCGGGCGCTCGCGGGGCGAGCCACGCCGTGGCGGAGCTGCCGAGAACCAACACGACGAGGAGACGCGAACGCGAAATCATGTTGCGGCGCATCCTACTCAGCGCTGCGCGGCCGACTAGGATGCTCGCCCCACACGCGGCACGCATCGCCGCGCACTCAAGGACTCCCCGATGAAGTACGTCGTCCACGCGCTTTGCGGCGCGTCGTTCCTGGTGGCCTGCGCGTCGACCGCGACGCTCGACCTCGCGCTTCCCTCTGCCGATTCCGGTGCGCACAAACGCGCCTTCGAAATCGCGGACCTGTACCGCTGTGCGACGCTCGGCGCGCCGAGCCTTTCGCCCGACGGCAAGCACGCGGCCTTCAGCGTGAAGCGCTACGACTTGGAGGCCGGCAAAACGTGGTCGGAGTTGTGGCTCGTCGACATGGCCGGCGGCGCAGCGCGCGCGCTGACTTCGGGACAGAAGAACGACACCGACCCGCAGTTCGCGCCGGACGGTCGCACGCTCGCATTCCTGTCGACGCGCAGCGGCACAAGTCAGGTGTGGTCGCTGCCGCTCGAAGGCGGGGAGGCCACGCAGGTGACGAGTTTCGGCCCGGGCTTCGGCGCGTTTTTGTGGTTGCCCGACGGCAAGCGCCTGGTCGCGTCCGCCGACGTCTTTCCCGAGTGCGGGGCGGACGAGGCCTGCAACAAGCGCATTGGTGACGGGCTCGACGGCAAGTTGAAGGTGCATGTCGCCGACGACTTGCTGTACCGCCATTGGACGAGTTGGAGCGACGGGCGCCGCACGCACCTGTTTCTCGTCGACGCGCGCAGCGGTGCCGTCGCGCGCGACCTCACGCCCGGCGCCTTCGACGCGCCGCCGTTTTCACTCGGTGGCCGCGGCTTCGACGTTTCGCCGGACGGCAGCGAGCTGTGCTTCATGTCGAATCGCGACATCGATCAAGCCTCGTCGACGAACGCGGATCTGTGGACGGTCGCGCTCGACACAGCGAGCGCCGAGCCGCGCGCGCTCAACGTGACCGACGCGAACGACGGTTGGGACGGCGCGCCGCTGTATTCGCCCGACGGCCGTTGGATCGCTTTCATCAGTCAGGCGACGGCGGGCTACGAAAGCGATCTCAAGCGGCTCGCCGTGTTCGAACGCGCGACGCGCACAGTGCACTACCTGACGCAGCGCGGCGCTTTCGACGACATGGTCGAGGACATGCGCTGGAAGCGCGACTCGAGCGCGCTCGTGTTCCAAGCCGAAGTGCGCGGGCGCACGCCGTTGTTTTCGATCGGCGTCGCGGGCGGCACGCCGCGTCGCGAACTCGAGCACGACTTGATCGCCGGCTGGGAGCTGGCCCGCGACGGCGGGGGAGTCGTCTACGCGCACCGCTCGACAGGCGAGCCGACGGAGTTGTTCCGCGCCGCATTCGATGGTTCTGCGCCGCGCTGCTTGACGACCTTCAACAAGGGTGTCGCCGACGAAGTGGATCTGCGCCCCGCGCTCGAATTCACGGTTCAGGGCGCCGGGAACTATCGAGTGCACGGTTTCCTCGTGACGCCGCACGGCTTCGATCCGTCGCAGCGCTACCCGCTGATCCTCAATGTGCATGGCGGTCCTCAATCACAGTGGGCCGACGCGTTCCGTGGCGACTGGCAGGTGTATCCCGGCAAGGGCTACATCGTCGCCTTCTGCAATCCGACAGGCTCGACCGGCTACGGCCAAGATTTCACCGACGCGATCACTCGCAATTGGGGCGGAGCACCGTTCGACGACTTGATGAAAATCACCGACGCGCTCGAGCAATTGCCGTTCGTCGACAAAGAGCGCATGGGCGTGATGGGTTGGAGCTACGGCGGCTACATGGCGATGTGGATGCAAGGCCACACCGAGCGCTTCAAGTGCAACGCCGCGATGATGGGGCTCTACGACTTGCCGTCGTTCTACGGCGCGACGGAGGAGTTGTGGTTCCCCGAGCACGACCTCGGCGGCGCGCCGTGGACCAGTGCTCAATACGAGCGTTGGTCGCCGAGCAATTACGTCGAACACTTCGCGACGCCCGCGCTCGTGATCACCGGCGAACTCGACTATCGCGTCCCGTACACGCAGAGCCTCGGCTACTTCACGGCCCTGAAAAAGCGCGGCGTTCCTGCGCGCCTCGTCGTGTTCCCCGGCGCCGGTCACTGGCCCGCTTGGCACGAGATGGCTTTCTACTACAACGCGCACCTCGACTTTTTTCACACCTACCTTGGCGGCGCGCCCGCGCCGTGGGACGTCCAAGCGCACAGTCGCAACTTGCACTTCGAGAAGAGTCCGATTGTGAACTAGCCGAGCCATGCGGCGCGCTCGACCATGTCAGCCGAGATCGTCGAGATCGAATTCGGCGACCGGCAGCTGGAGGCGCACCGCCCTGCGCTCGAGCCGTCGCTCCGTGAGCGCGGCGCCCGCGAACAGCGCAACGGCGGCAGCGTCGACGAGCACTTCTGGTTCTTCGAGATCGACGGGACAGTCCGCAAGCTGTGGTGCGTGCCTTTCGAGGACTCGTCGATCAGGGGCGAGCCTCGCGTGGTCGCACTCATCGCTGCGCGCCTCCGCGAGATTCTCGCCCGCTGGGCCGGAGACGCTGTGTGATTTTCGGTTGAGCGCGATCCCGACGACGGTTGCGGCGCGAATGCGCTGACGAACCGCGCTTTGGGCCGCACATCGAGCCCGTTCATCGAGCGCTGGGAATGCTCCGGCGCTGCCGCAGCGACAGCGAGCTCCGCGCTCGAAGCGAGCGGAGCGTGTGCGCGCATCGCGCGCGTCCGCATCACTTCGTAGGTCCATTCCTGAACTTGTTGCGCGCGCGTAGAAGAAGCTCATCAGCGTGGCGGAGATCCGCGACTTCGTTGGTCACGCACGCGACGCCGCCACGCTCTACCCGCGATGCGCAACATGATTCTCAGCCTCTCCATCTTCGCCGCGTTCCCACTGACCGTCGTGGCCCAAGTCGGCCCGAGCGTCTTGCCGAGGCAGCCGAACGACCGGCCAAGGACGACGGCGCACATCGTTGCACCCAAGCGTTCCGCCGACGTCGACCACGGGCCGCTTCATGCGCGCGGCGAACCGGACGCGTTCGTCCCGGTCGACTTGGACGACGCGATCCCGCGGCCGACCGCCGCGACCTTTCGCTCGACCCCCGAGTGCGATGTGCAGACGGCGCCGGCGAGCGGCGACCCGTTTTTCCTCGGCTTCGCGGCGCAGAGCTACTACCCGCCGGCGGGGGAGAAGGTCGATCCGCTACTGCTCGCAGCGCTGCGCTCCGACTACGCCGACGGCCGGCCCGCGCAGGAGACCTACGCGTTCGTGATGTTCGAGAAGCGCATCACGTCCGCACGCGTCGCGGAGCTCGAGGCGCTCGGCGTGCGCGTGCTGCAGTTCCATCCGTACTACACGCTCAAGGTCGCGCTCCCGCCGCGCGAGGTCGAGCGCGTCGCGGCGCTCGACTTCGTGCACTGGATCGGCGTCGCACGGCCGCAGCAGAAGGTCCACCCGTTGCTGACCGACGTGCTGTGCGACCCGAAGCAGTTGGGCCCCGACGGCTTCGTCGACGTGTACGTCGATGTCTTCGACTCCGACTTGTGCGCGGATTCGCAGGAGTTTGCGCTCGCGCGTCCGTGGATCGACGGCGGGGCCGCGGGCGTCGAGGAGCAGCTCGACGGCCACGCGGCGACGAAGTGGATGTCGCACGGTTGGCAGGAGCGCGCGATCGCGGGCCTGGGACTGCAAGTGACCGAATACATCGACGGCATTCGCGCCTTCCGCGCTCGCCTGCACCCGACGTCGCTCGCAGCGCTGGTCGCGCTCGACTTCGTGCAGTTCGTCGAATTCGACGGACCGGTCGCGCCGCTGAGCGCCGCGCCCGCGCCGCACGAGGAGTCGATGCCGCTGATCGGCGCCGACGTCACGCGCGCGCAGTTCGACGGCGCGGCGACCTACACCGTCGTCGCGGGCCTGATCGATTCGGGTCTCGACACCGCGCACAACGATCTGAATCCGACCGTCGTCGGCTGGGACCTCACGGGAGCGAACGCGCCGTTCAACGACCCCTGCGAACACGGCAGCCACGTCGCGGGGACGATCCTCGGCGACGGCACCACGCGCGCTTCGCTGCGCGGCGTCGCGCCGGGCTTGGGCTGGGGGACCGCTGGGCGCTTCTACTCGGTCAAGATCTTCGGCGGCACGTGCAGCTCCAGCATCTCGCTCGCGACGATGATGAACTTGATGCACACGCCGTACTTCGACGGCACGACCACGTCGGGCATCCCGCAGGTGATCAACAACTCGTGGGGCTACCAGCCCGCGGCGCTCACCTCGTTCTACGGGACCGAATACAACGCGCGCTTGATCGACGACGAGAGCTACAACTACGCGCAGCTGTACGTGTTCGCGATGGGCAACGGCGGTCCGACCGTGCGTCGCATGTCGCTCGAAGCTGCGTCGAAGAACGCCTTTTCGGTCGGCAGCGTCGTCGATCACCCGACCGTCGCCTACGGCGATCCGAGCGACGTCTACGACGACATCAACAACGGTTCGAGCATCGGACCGACCGGTGACGGCCGCTGGAAGCCGAACGTCTGCGCGCCCGGCTACAAGATCACGTCGGTCGATGCGAATTCGACCAACGGCTACAAGACGATTTTCGGCACGTCGATGGCGACGCCGCACGTCACGGGGCTGGCGGCGCAGCTGCTCGACCACACCAACTGGATACAGGGTTGGCCCGAGGTGACCAAAGCCCTGTTGATGGCGACCGCGACGACCAAGGACGACGTGCTGCTCGCCACGGCGGCCGACACGCACCTCAACCAATTCGGCACGGGCCGCGTCGAAGCCTACCGCGCCCACTGGACGAGCGCGCAGATCGCCACCTACGTCTGGGCCTACAGTCTGGGGAACAGCTCGACCTACGTCGAGTTCCCGATCAGCGCCGGAGCAACGCGCATCGTCGCGTGCATGCACTACAGCGAGCCCGCCGCTTCCGCCGGCGGGACGCAGGCGCTGGTCAATAACTTCGACATGTACATCGACCGTCCGCCGGTCGACACGGTCAACAACAACACGGGCGAGTACACGGCGCAGCAGTCGCTGAAGGACAACACCGAGATCCGCATGATCGACGCGTCGCTCTACGGCGCTGGTACTTGGCGTTTGAAGGTCTATCCGACCTCGGTCACGGGCAACGTCTACATCGGCGTCGTGGTCCAGATCATCTACGGCGACACGACACCGGACGGCACGCTGAGCGTTACGGCGAACGACACGTTCGTGCAGCCCAATCAGGACGTGACGATCAGCGCGACGGTCACCAATCCGAGCTTCGTCGCATCGGCCGTCGTGCTCGACTCGACCTCGACCGGCGACACCTTGCAGTCCGCTTCGACGACGCTCGACGACGGTCCGCTGACGACGCTGACCGGCAACGAGAGCGCCGGCCGCGACATCACGCTCGGCGACATCCGCCACGGCACCCAGCGCAGCGCGACGTGGGTCACGCGCTGGCCGAGCGAAGGCGTGCAGAACTGGTCCGTCGCGGCGCGTTCGGACAACTGGATCGACGAGACGGCCGCGGTCAACGTGACGGTCGACGGCACGCCGCCGGGCGCGGTCACGGGCCTCACCTCGACGAGCCACACGGTCAACGTGTGGTCGAACAACCCCAACATCAACTTCGCTTGGTCGCCGGCGACCGACACCTTGGCGGGCATCGACGGCTACGCATTCAACTGGGGCAACAACGCCTCGATCCCGCCGCCGAACGCCAAGAACGTCGAGGAGAGTTCGCTCTCGTACCTGCTGCCGGTCGGCAACGCCTTCGCCTACTACTTCGCCGTGCGCAGCGTCGACAACTGCGGCAACTGGGATCCCAACTACGTCGTCACCGGACCCTACAAGGTCGACTCGCTCGCTCCGACCATGCCGGGCAACATCAGTTCGACGACGCACCACGCCTACGTGCAGAACTGCGCGACGAGCGTGACGATGAACTGGCTGGCGGCCTCGGACTCGATCTCCGGGCTCGCGGGTTACTGCGGCGTGTGGGACACGAACGCGGGCACCGTTCCGGCCGGCGCGCTCAACATCGCTGCGGGCGCGACGTCCTACAGCGTCGACATCGGCTCCTCGACGAGCGCGCGCTACTTCCACTTGCGGGCGCGTGACAACGCCGGCAATTGGAGCAACGCGACGCACTTCGGGGCCGTGTACGCCAACGCGAACTCGATCTCGAGCTACTGCACGTCGAAGCTCAATTCGCTCGGCTGCATGCCGACGGTTCATTGGACCGGTCAGCCCGACAAGAGCGCGGGCACGTTCACCGTCTCGTGCAGCGCAGTGCTCAACAACCAGTACGGCTTGGTGATCTGGAGCCGCAGCCAGATCGCGACGCCGTTCCAGGGCGGCTGGCTGTGCGTCGGCTCACCACTCGTGCGTGGTCCGCTTTTGTCGAGCGGGGGCGCGCCGAGCGGCAGCTCGTGCACCGGCTCGTACACGCACGTTTTCACGACGAGCTACATGAACGCCTGGGCGATCAACGCCGGCGACACGATCGCGGCGCAGTTCTGGATGCGCGACCCGCCGATCGCGAGCACGACGGGACTGTCCAACGCGCTGCGCTTCACCGTCTGCGAGTGACGCGCGCCGCCGTTACCTACTTCAGGCGATCGAACTCGTCGAGACTGCCGGTGTTCAACGAGGCACGCGGGGACAGGCTCAGGGTGAGGCTCTGTTGGACGGGCATCGCACGGCGCTGCATCCGGGCTTCGCGGTCGTCGTGCCGGCCGGGACGATGCACAACATCGTCAACACCGGCGCGGTCGCGCTGAAGCTCTACACGCTGTACTCGCCGCCGAACCACAAGGACGGCGTCGTACACCCGACGCGCGCCGACGCGGAAGCGGACGACGAGCATTTCGACGGCAAGACGTCGGAGTAGGCGACACGACGAAGCGAGCGCGGACCTTCGGCCGCGAGCGCGCTAGACGTGATGCACCGGCCCGCTGCCGTTCGCGGCGGCGAGCAGTGTGCGCTTCACGTACACCGGCACCATTTCGCGGCGGTAGTCGGCGTCGCCGGGGATGTTGGCGAGCGGGCGGCATTGCTTGTGGGCGAGCGCGGCGACTTCGACGGCGGCCTCGGCGAAGCGCGGTGAGTCGGGCGCGAGGCCGCGCAGGAGGTCGATGACCTTCGCGACGCGCTTGGGTTGTGCGGCGAGGGCCGTGACGACGACATCGGCGTGTTGAATCGCGTTCGCCGCGTCGACGTCGAGCCGCACCGCGACGCCGAGCAGCGGGAAGTCGATCGAGCCGCGGTCACGCAGCTTGCCGTAGGCACCGCGATGTCCGCGCGGCGTCGCGGGCACGCGGATTCGGGCGACGATCTCGCTCGCGCCGAGCACCTTGTTCCGAATGCCGTCGCCGAGCCAGAAATCGTCGATCGCGACACTGCGCCGGCCCGCCGGACCTTCGATCTCGAGCGATGCACCGAGCGTCATCAAGGCCGGCGCGCTGTCGTTCGACGCGGCCGCGACGCAGTTCTTGCCGCCCGCGACGACATGGCAGACGCTGCCGTCCTTCTTCAGGCAGAAGCCGAGTGCGGCGCGCCAGAAATAACTCTGGTTGATCCACTGGCAACGCGTGTCGAGCATCACGTTGCCGCCGAGCGTGCCCATCGTGCGCAGTTGCGGACCGGCGACGAGCGAGCACGCTTGCGCGAGCGCGGGCGCTTGTGCGAGCACGAGTTCGTGCGCGGCGACATCGGCGAGCGAAGTCATCGCGCCGATCACGAGCGCTCCGTCTTGCTCGCGCCGCAAGCCGCGCAACTCGGCGATTTCCCCGAGCGAAACGACGAGAGCGGGCGTCTCGATCTCGTGCTTCATGTTCGGCACGAGGTCCGTGCCGCCGGCGATCACGCGCGCCGACGGGCCGGCTTCTTCGAGCAACGCGATCGCCTGGGCCACGGTCGTAGGACGCGCGAGCGCGAATTTCGGCAAGCGCAGCACTAGAGCCGTCCTCCGCCGACGCGCGCCGTCGTCTGCGCGAGCCGGTCCTTCTCGCGCAACGCCGCGAGCACCTTCGCCGGCGTGAACGGCAATTCGCGCAGGCGAATGCCGACCGCATCGAAGATCGCGTTCGAAAGCGCGGGCACCGACGGATGCAGCGGACCTTCGCCGGCTTCCTTCGCACCGTAGGGGCCTTCGGGGTCGATCGACTCGACGATGCGCGCCAGGAACTCGGGCGTGTCGACGCTGGTCGGAATGCGGTAGTCGAGCAGCGATGGACCGGCGTGCAGGCCGAAGCGATTGACGTCGTGGTCTTCGAGCAACGCTTCCGCGAGGCCCATGTAGGCCGAGCCTTCCATTTGACCGGCGACGATCATCGGATTGAGCGCGCGCCCGCAGTCGTGCGCGACCCACAGCTTGCCGACGGTGACGCGGCCGGTCTCGACGTCGACCTCGCATTCGACGACGTGCGCGGTGAACGAGTAGGCCGGCGAAGCGCCGATCGTGCCGCCGCGATAGTCGCCGCCGAGTTTGGGCGTGTTGTAAGAACCGGTCGCGCCGAGCGTGTCGAACTTCACCTCGGCCAGTTGGATCGCCTCGGTGCTCGTCATCGAGCGCGCCGTGTCTTCGAGATCGATGGCGAGCCCTTCGATCAAGCGCACGCGCTCGGGCGCGATGCTCCATTTCTCCGCGACCGCCGCGACGATCTGCGCACGCACCTTGCGACACGCATCGATCGTTGCGTTGCCGACCATGAAGGTGACGCGGCTCGAGTACGCGCCCAGGTCGACGGGACACAGATCCGTGTCGGCGGCGACGACGCGCACGTGCTCGGGCCGCAAACCGAGCTCTTCCGCGACGATGTAAGCGCACATCGAGTTCGAACCCTGACCGATGTCGTTGCCGCCGGTGAACACCGTGACGAGGCCCGAGCGATCGAGCTTCAACTGCACGCCGGCCTGCGGCATGTCGTTGGGATAGACGGGATAGTTGGTGCCCGAGATGTACATCGAGCCCGCGACGCCCAGGCCGCGCCCGTAGGGCAACTTGCCGTGGCGCGTCTTCCATGCGCTGCCGCGTTCGACTTCATCGAGACAGGCCAGGAAACCGTTCGAGGTGATGCGCTGACCGTTGACCGTGCGCGTGAAGTCGCCTTGAAAATTGCGACGGCGGATCTCTATCGGATCGAGCGCGAGCTTCTCGGCGACTTCGTCGAGCTGCACTTCGAAGGCAAAACGCGGCTGCACCGAACCGTGACCGCGCTTGGGTCCGCAGGGCGGCTTGTTGGTGAACACGCGCGTCGAGTCGAAGCGGTAGTTCGGAAAGTCATAGGGCCCGGTGAGCAACTGGCCCGAGTAGTAGGTCGTGACGAGACCGAAGGAGCTGTAGGACCCGCCGTCGATCAGGATCGAAGCATCGACGCCGGTGATGCGCCCGTCCTTCGTCGCGCTCGTCCGATAGTGCATCTGCATCGGATGGCGGCCGCGGTGCGCGTAGAAAACTTCTTCGCGCGTCCACAACATCTTGACCGGGCGGCCGGTGAGCAGCGCGAGCTTGGCGACGCAGAACTCGAGGCTGAAGGGATCGCTCTTGCCGCCGAAGGCGCCGCCGAGGCAGGGCTGAATGACGCGGATGCGATGCGCGGGGAGTTCCAAGACTCGCGCGAGCGCGCGGTGGACGTAGTGCGTGATCTGCGTCGCCGACCACACGGTCAACACGCCGTCGGCGGAATACTGCGCGACGGCGCAGTGCGGTTCGATCGCTGCGTGCGTCGTGCCGTGAAAGCGATAGTCGCCTTCGACGACGACGTCGGACTTCGCCGCCGCCGCGTCGACGTCGCCGAAATCGAGGCGCACGTGCTTGGAGATGTTGCCCTTGCCGTCTTTGGCC
>CAYHRR010000107.1:0-9890 GCA_964358875.1 uncultured Planctomycetaceae bacterium
GCTCGACGTACTGCACGCCGGTCATGTCGCGCAACGCCAGGCCTTCGGTCTCGCTACGTGGCGCACTCGCGTACTTCACGCCGGCGCACATCGTCACGGTCAGGTGATTGCGTTCCTCGCCGAAGCGCAGCGCACGCGCCAACGTGCGTTCGGAGAGCAAGCGTTCTTCGAGCAGGCGCTTGCGCACCGGGCAATACAGACCGGCTCCGTTGAACACGATCGCAGGCGAATCGAGTCCGAGTTGTTCGAGCACGGGGATCGTCGCCAAGTCCGAACGACCGGTCGAGACCATCACACGCACGCCCTGTGCGGCCGCGCGATGCAACGCCGCGAGCGTGTACGGATGGATGTGGTCGTCGTCGTCGACGAGGGTGCCGTCGAGGTCCAACAGAATCGCGTCGTAGCTGCGCATGAGCCGCGCAAAGCTACGCCGCGAGCGACGCTTGTCCAGCGCGCGAGGGCGACGCTCAGCGCGTCACGGCAGATCGAAACGCACCGGTGTCGCTTCGTCGGCCTTCACCTCGACGGTCTGTTCGAGCGGCGCCGGTCGCGGCGCACCCGGTCCGGTCGAGTCCATCGATTGCGCGGTGACCTTCCAGCGCCCCGGTGCGAGGCTGTCGAGCTTCGTCTTGCCGTTCTGCTGGATGAAACCCGATTGCGGCTCGGCGTCGGCGTCGCCTTCGAGGCGCGCCGTGATCATCACCATGCTCGCCGGCGTGCCGTCCGCCTTGAACGCCGTGACCTCGATCCGACCGGCGCGTTCAAGCCGCAGATCGACACCGCGCTTCACCTCGTTGTCGTGCATCGTGAACGGCTCGGACTTCGCGGGGCGCAGGTCCTTGGCCTCGGCCTTCACAACGAGTTCGCGCTCGACCGACACGCCGCGCAACGCATAGCGCCCATCGTCGTCGGTGCGCACGGGCTTGGTCGCGCCGGGCATGCCGTCGAGCACTGTCGCCTCCTCATCGCCGTTGTCCATGACCATGCGGATCATGCTGACGCGTCGCGAGCCGCCGGCCTGGTGCGGCTCAATCGTCACCTTCACGCCCGCGAGCGGCTTGCCGTCGGAGCCCGTGACGCGCCCCTCGACGATGGCGACGCCCAGGTTGACGTCGTAGCTCATGTCTTGCGCGCCGACCGAGAGCTCGAACTCCGCCGGCATTTGGCGCGAGGGATGCGAAACGGTCAGCGTGTAGTCGCCCGAGCGCACGTTCTCCAAGGCGTAGCGACCGCGACCGTCGCTCTGCGCCTCGGGTCCACCGCTGCCGAGGAACATCATGCGCGGCATCTCCTCCGCGCTTTTTTCGCGGAGGCTGACCGTCGCTCCCGCGAGGGCCTCGCCGCCCTCGCGAATAACCCCGTTGAGCACCACGCGCGTCGGTGCGATCAGCTTGAGCGCGGCTTCGGCGCCTTCACTCACGGCGACCGCCTCCCAGCCCTTGGCGCCTTCGTCCGGCGCACCGGCGATCGCGATCCGGAAGTTCCCGCCGCCGAACATGCCGTTGTTGGACTCGTATCCGTCGGGGCGGAACTCGTGAGCGCCGGCGGCGAGATGCGTGAACACGGCCTGGCCCGCGGCATCGGTAACCGACGAGTCGTTGCCCGCGAACATGGTCATCGGAGTTGCGTCTGCAGTCGGCGCCGCGCGGTGCTCGACCTTGCCGCCGGCGATCGGCGATCCGTCGGCTCGGACGAGAGTGACGCGCACGCTGCCGCCTTCGTTCAGCCGCACTTCGCGCGCCTCGCCGACACCTCCGGCACCGACGAACGACTCCGAGAGGTGCGGCGCGTGCCCGCGGTGCTTGACGACGAGTTGGCAGCGCTCGCCCGCGAAGCTGTTGAGGCTCACGACGCCGTTGGCGTCCGTCTTACCCGACTGCGAATCGCCACCACCAAAGTCGAAGCCCGGATCGTCGGCCTCGAAATCTGCGCCTCCGGAGTCGGTCGAGATCGCGATCGATCGCCCGGAGGCATGTGCAGCTTCGAACGCGCCGCCGCCGAACATCCCGCCGTCCGGCTTCGGTTCCTTGCGCAAGCTCACGCGTGCGCCGCCGACAGGCGCGCCGGTCGCCGCGTCGAGCACCGTGACGACCAACACCGGCACGGGTTGAAGTTCGATCATGCCGAGATCGACGTCGCGGCCTTCGAGCAACACGATGTCCTGGGCTTCGTAGGGCTCGTAGCCGACCGCCTTGATCTCGATACGCGCCTTCGAAGCGGAGCTTTTCGGCCGCATTTCGCCGATCCGACCGCGACCTTCCTGGTGCAAGTCTCCGTCGCCGCGCGAGAAATTCTCGTAGGAGGACAGGCCGCCCGAGGCCTGGTACTTCTCTATCGGCCGCTTGGTCACGGCATCGAGCACGATGAACGTCATGCCGGATTCCGGCTGGTACATGAGCTCGACGCCGCGCTCACCGGCGCGCGCGACCACCTTCGGCGACATGCGTTGCGCGAACGGATTGTCGGAGCCCGCGACGAGCTTGCGTCGCAAGGTCAGGTCGTACTGCTTGTCGACGCGCAGTCCTTGAACCGTGAACGCGCCGTCGGCGCCGATCTTCGACTCGCGACCGTCCGATCCGCCGCCGAACACGAACTCCTCGCCGAAATCGGCGCCGCCTTGGCGGTGAGGCGCCGCGACGACGATCAACTCCACGGTCTGCACGCTGGGCAGGCCGGTCACTTGACCGCTGATCGACGCACCCTCGTCGAGCGTGATCGTCAGGCCGGGCAGGCGCTCTCCCGCCTTGCTCGTGGTCACGTTCTCGCTCTTGTCGGGATGCTGTTCGCTGTGAACCGCCAAGCGGAACGGACCGATCGGCAACTGATCGAGGGTCATGGATCCGTCGTCGCGAGTCTTGCCCAGCGGCACGCTCGGCCCCCCGAAGTCGCCGCTGAAGAACACGAAGTTGTCGTTCGTCGGCGCCGCGCGGCGCGCGAGTTCCGCGCCGCCGACTCCACGTCCGCGCGAATCGACGACGCGGACCTCGAGCAGCGGGCTCGCGTCCATCGTCAGCGTGCCGATGTCGTGCTTCTCGCCGCTCGGAACGACCAGAGAGTTGGCGTCGAGCGGCGCGAAGTGCGGCGCGCGCACCGCGACACGCAGGCGACCGGCCTTGGCGCCGCTGATCTCGAAACGGCCCTTGGAATCCGTGGTGGCTTCGAGTTTGCCGAGCTGATCCCCGAACCATGACTCCGCGGCGTCCAGCGGTCCGCTGTCCATCATCCAATCCTGTTCGATGGAGCGGGCCAGCACCTTGGCGTCTGCGATCGGCTGTCCGGCGCTGTCGCGTACCTCGCCTGCCACGGTCGTCCCCTTGCCGGCCGGCGCGGCGCCCCCGGTCGATACCGCCGCCGGTTTCGGCGCCGACTCGAGCGTGACGCGCTCGTGCCGGACCTCGTTCGCGTCCACGCCACCGAGCGCTTCGGGAGCTGCCGCGTTGCGTGCGTCGTCTCCAGGCGCAACGGCCGCGCTCGACGCGCGCGTAGCAGCCTTCGCAGCGCCGGACGAACCCTGGCCGATCAAGAACCACGCCGTGGCGGCGACCGCGAGAAGGAGCACGACGGCGACAACGGCAAGGATGGGACGCTTCACGATCGGAGATCTCCTCGATGAGGCAGAGACACGCGGGGCAAGGCGGACACGACGATCGCGCGCACGCCTCAGGCGTCCGGCTACGGTCCTACCGCGGTCGGAGTTGGGGAAGAACTAACAAACTGCGGCGACTCAGCGTTGTTCATGCACCTGGTTTACTCCGCGCGCCTTGCGGTCGAGCGCGCGGAAGTTTGTGATAGCCGCCGCTTTCCCAGTCGATCGACGGAGTTCGCATGTCGGCGGCGCGTGCTTCGCGCGTCGCTCGCTTCGGACACAAGTGCGTTCGAAGCCCCTCGAGGTACGCCGATGATTTCGCGCATCGCTGCAGCCCTGGCCTTGCTCGCCACGCTCAACGCCTTCGCTCCCCGCGTCGCGGCTCAATCGGTGCCCAAGGTCGGCGGCAGGATCTACGAAGACAAGGCCGTGCTGGGCTTCTCCATCAAGGTTCCCGACGACTGGGATTTCGTCCCGCCGACGCCGAGCGAGCTGAATCAAATCGGCAAGTACACACAGGGCTCGCTCGGGATCCTGCGCAACCCCAAGAACGGCGAGCCCTTCTTGGAAACGGACGTGGTGCTGATGAAGTTCGACCGTCGGCCGCAGAACACGGGCAAGTCGATCGAAGGCAAGGACGGCGAGAAGATCACGTTCACCGGCGTCGAGTCCTTCGCGAAGTGGTCCGAGAACCTCGACGGCAATTGGAAGAAAACGGAAACCAAGGAAGTCGTCGTCAACAAGATCAAGGCGACGCGCTCCGCCTACATCAACGAGTTCGATGCCAAGGACAAGGTCTTCGGGGCGATGCTCGCCTACGAGTACAAGCTCGCGCCGGACCTCGAAGTCGTCGTGCTCGGCTTCGGGCCGGGCGACGCCAAGAAGTGGAACAAGTTCGAAAACGCTTATGACTCGATCGGCAAGAGCTTCAAAGCCGTGCCGATGGAAACCAAGGTCACGGTTGCCAGAGGCACGACCCCGCGCGACTTCAAGCGTGCTGAGCTCGAAACGGAGATCAAGACCAACCCGGGTTGGCAACTGTTCGAGACGCCCAACTACTTCGTCATCACTTCGAAGATCGACGACAAGCAGTTCATTCAAGAATTGATGGAGCGCCTCGAAGCTATCCACGAGATCTACCTGGAGCTGTACCCGCCGCAGAAGGCCAAGGAACTGCGCGCGCTAGCAGAGGCAGCGAGCGCCGCCGAAGAGGCGAAGAAGAAGGCCGAGGGTGGCACTGAGCCGGGAGCGGAGGGCGACGAGCCAAAGGAAGGCGTGCCGACCGAAGGGCAGACTGCGGCGCCGAAGGTGAAGGTCGATCCGATGGAGCTCGCCAAGTGCAGCGTCGTGCGCGTGTGCAAGAATCAGGAGGAGTACATGAGCTACGGCGCGCCCGGCGGTTCGGCGGGCTACTGGTATTGGGTCGACGAAGAGCTCGTGATCTACGACGACCAAGCCAGCGGCGGTCGACGCGACACGTGGGCAACACTCAATCACGAAGCGTTCCACCAATACATCTACTACCTGGTCGGGCAGATCGCTCCGCACAGCTGGTACAACGAAGGCACAGGCGACTACTTCGCCGGCTACCAGCTCGAACACCAGAAGTTCAAGCTCAAGCCCTTCGACTGGCGCGTCGGTTTGGTCGTCACGAATCTGAAGGCCGACAAGATCGTGCCGCTGAAGGAGTTCGTTTATTACGAACAGCCGAAGTACTACGGCAACAGCAAGTACGGCACGACGATCGGTGACCACTACGCCCAAGGATGGTCGCTGATCTACTTCCTGCGCACAGGCAAGAAGAGCGCGCGCTGTTGGAATCCCGAGTGGGACACGATCCTCGACGTGTACCTGCACACCTTGTGCGCAACGAGTGACGCGAAAATGGCCTCGGACAAGGCCTTTGCCGCGGTCGACTTCGACGAACTGCAGAAGTGCTGGAGCGATTACATCCTCGGACTTTGACACGGAATCACGCCATGAAACTTCGTTGTGCGTTGGCAACCGCCGCATTGATTTCGCTCGCTTCGAGCGCCCTCGCCGATCGCGTCATCACGATCGAGAACCGCGTGCTCGAGCCCAAGAAGGTGCGCGAGAAGGACGGCGGCTACGTGATCGAGTTCGAGCACGGCACCGTCGTGCTGCGCGACAAATCGCTGGTCAAGGCCGTCGAGATCGAAGGCGACATGTCCGACTACGTCCCGGCCAACGAGGACGAGCGCCAGAAACTCGCGCAGGGCTTCGTGCGCTATCGAGGCAAGTGGATGTCGAAGTCCGCCTACGGCGACGAACTGCGCCGCAAGGCCGAAGACTCGAAGAAACGCGCCGACGACATCGCCGCGCATGCGACCTGGGACACAGCCTGGACCAAGGAGACACAGCACTTCTTGTTTCAGTCCAACACCAGCCCCGAGTTGATCGAGCACTATGCCGACTTGCTCGAGGGCTATTACGCGCTGATGGACAACCGCTTCGACATCAAGCCCGGCCCGTTGCTGCGGCGCACGAAGATGGCGGTCAAGATCTTCAAGAGTAAGAAGGAGTTCCAGAAGATCGCCGGCGCGGGCTCGTCGACGCTCGGCTACTTCGACCGCTCCAATCAGGTGTTGTGCCTGTTCCACAACTACGCCGAGCCGTCGCAGACGGAATGGGTCGCGCTGCACGAGTGCACGCACCTGCTGACGTACTTGATCGATCCGCAGTACTTCCCGCAGATCTGGCTCAACGAAGCGGTCGCCGACTACTTCGGGTCCTCGGACATCTTCCTCGACAAGAAGGGCAAGCTCGTCATCACTCCCGGCACGCTGCAAAACGACCGCGTGTTGACGGTTCAAAATGCGATCAAGGACGGCAAAGACACTTCGCTCGACACGCTGTTCGACATTTCGCGCGAGGACTTCGACGGCTTCCAGTACGCGCATGCCTGGTCGTTCATCTACTTCCTCAACAACTCGAACCCGAAGTACAAGAAGGCCTTCGACCGCTTCTTCAAGGACCTCTACACCGGCGCGAAGCGCATCAAATACGAGCGTCTCGCGGTCGACTCGGGCTTCGACAAGAGCGGTACGGCGAACCAGGCGACGCCGCAGGAAATCCGCCGCGTCGTGCTCGGCGATCTCGGCGTCAAGGACATCGCCACGATCGAGAAGGAGTGGAAGGACTTCATCAAGGAGATCACCCTCGAAACGCCGGAGCAGCGCTTCAAGCGCGCCTACATCCAAGTCGTCTACCGCGGACTGTGGGGCGACTCGAAGGGCGCAGAGCAAGCGCTCGAGGATTTGAACTTCGCGATCGATGGCGGCATCAAGACCGCGCGCGCCTATTCGACGCGCGCCTCGGTGCTGCGCACGCTCGACAAGGACGACGAGGCCAAGGCGGACATGGAGAAGGCGGTCGAACTCGAGCCGCTGAACGCGCGCTACCGCTGGGACCTCGGCCAATCGATGTTCAAGGGCTTCGCAGGCTTCGTCGACGAAGGCTGGTCGTTCACGAGCGACCAAAAGGACGGCCCCAAAGTCCCCGCAGACGCGCTGGCGCAGTTCGGTCTCGCCGCCGAACTTGACAGCGAGTCCTACGGCCCGCTCTTCGCGAAGCTGAACAAGGAGTAGCGGCGCGGCCCTAGGTTTTCGGCGACGCGCGACGATACTCTCGCCGCTCCCCGGTCAACGCGCATGAAAACCAGCCTCGTCGTCGCTCTTCTCGTGTCCCTCGTCGCCGCGTGCCAAGGCACGCGCAAGCAGGCCGACCCGGTGCTGGAGATTCGCGCCGAAGGCGTGCGCGAACTCGGCGTGTCCACCGATTACGGGCTGGTCTTCCTGGGCCGCAGCGCCCGCTCGGGAACGGTCGAAGTGACGGCCTGGTTCGGCGACGGGCCGAGCGTCGAGCGCGCCGTGGTCGAACCGCTCGGAGGCGGACTGTTCACGGCCGAGCCGGACATTCGCTTGCCGCGCGTTCCGATCAGTTTCGACACGCCGTCCGCCGGCTCCAAACTCGTCGTTGTCGGTCGCGAGGGTCGCGAGCGCTGGGAGGCCGACGTCGAGGTGCGCGACGACGCGAACATCGAGGGCCTCGTCGTTTCGATTCCACCGCAAATGGAAGCGCTCGAAGGCCAAATCGGCGCCGGTGTGTACCTAGCTCTCGACGACAACCCGGTTCACCGTCATCTCGTCGGTTTGATCAGCGGCAAGGTCGAGTTCACGGACGCAAACGGCGCGGTGCGGCGCTACCTCACCGTCGTCGGACCCGACCAGATGTGGCGCTTGGTCACCTACAAGCGCGAGTACCCGCACAAGCGCAAGTTCGTGTACCGCGACGACATTCTCTGATCGCAACGCGCCGGCTCTGATCGCAACGCGCCGGTTGTGAGCGTTACGCGCCGTGCGCACCTCAACGCGCCGAGACCGCGCGCGTCCAATACGGCCACGGACCAAGCGTTTCACGACGTGCCTCGCCGTCGCGGCGGCCGAGCACGCGCCGCGTGACCAAGTTGTAGAGCGGCTTGCCCGTTTTGCGCCACACGAGCGCGACGCCGGTGCGACGCGGCGCGCGCGGCGGCGCCTCACGCAGCTCGCGCGGCGGCGCGAAGTGTTCGTCGACGACGCGCGCGTAGCGCAAATAGCGTCGCCTGTGCTTAGCGACATGACGCAGGTCGTCGAGCGCTCGCACGCTCAGGGCCGCCGCACCGCTGGAGTGGACGCTCGCCAACTGAAAGTCGATCACCTGCGGTCGGCCGTCGATGCCGACGACGATGTTCTGTTCCTTGTGCAGGTCGTTGTGAGCGACACCGCGGCTGTGGAGGACGCGCACCAAATCCTCGAGGCGCTCGAAGAAATCGAGCGGCAACGACTCGCAACGGTGCAACGGCTCGCCTGCGGCATAGCTCCGAACGACGACTTCGTCGGCACGCGGCACGCTGCCGTCGAGCGACGGCGCCTGCACCAATTCGAAGTCGTCGACGAGTTGCGGCACGCCGACGACGCCCGCGAGCGCCGTGAGTGCGCGCCGTTCGCGCGCCAACAACACTCGCGCAATGCGGCGCGACAGCACGAGCGCTCCGCCGCAGGCCACACGCCGCACGAAGCGCTGCGCGCCGTGTTCGAGCAACTCGACGCGCCCGAAGGCGTCGCGCTTGAGATCGACGACTACATGCACTTCGCTCACGGCGCGGCATTGTGGCCGCACACCCACGCGGCTCCAATGCCCAGCTATGAGCTTGCCGCTGTACGTCGTCGACGCCTTCACGCGTGTCGCGTTCGCGGGGAACCCCGCTGCGGTCTGCCCGCTGCCACACGCGCTCGCCAACGCGACCCTGCAGGCGATCGCCGCCGAGAACAACTTGTCGGAGACGGCGTTCCTGCTGCGCCGCATAGACGGCGACTTCGATTTGCGCTGGTTCACACCGCTGCGCGAGGTCGATCTGTGCGGCCACGCAACGCTGGCGAGCGCCTTCGTCGTCTTCGCCTTCCTGGAGCCGCTGCGTGTCGGCGTGCGTTTCCACACGCGCAGCGGCGCGCTCGACGTGACGCGCGACGGCGAGCTGTTGTCGATGGACTTCCCCGCGCGCGAGCCTGTCGCTTTCGCGCCTCCTGCAGACTTGCGCGCGGCTCTCGGCGCGCCCGCTCTCGAATGGCTCAACGGTCAATACCCGCTTGCCGTGCTCGCCGACGAAGCCGCTGTCCGCGCCGCGCGCCCGGACCTCGCACGCATCGACAGCCTCTCGATCACCGCGCCCGGCGATGACTGTGATTTCGTGTCGCGCTTTTTCGCGCCCGGCTACGGCATCGCCGAAGACCCGGTGACCGGTTCGGCGCATTGCAGCTTGATCCCCTATTGGTCCAATCGCCTCGGCAAGCGTGCGCTGTACGCGCGGCAAGTTTCGGCGCGCGGCGGCGAACTGTGGTGTGAAGCACGGGGAGCGCGCGTCGGACTGCGCGGTGCGTGCGTGTCGTATTCGCGCGGCGAAATTGCGCTCGATGTGTGAGCCGCGCTCTCCCAGCGCGGGTCGCGCGAGCGATGCAACGGCGCCGTGCGCGTCACTCGATGTACCGCAGCACAACAGGCGTAGCGCGACAGAGCGTCGATGCCGACATGGCTCTCGAGCGCGCGCCACGCAGCGCGCATTGGATCCATGGACAATCTGACGCACTCGCTCGCCGGTGCTGCGCTTTCGAAGACACGCTTGGGCGCGTTGCATCCGCGCGCGGCCACCGTGATGGTGCTCGCCGCGATCATCGCCGACATCGACATCGTAGCGGCGTTGTGGGGCCGCGAGAGCTACCTCGTCCATCACCGCGGCATCACGCAC
>CAYHRR010000108.1:0-9828 GCA_964358875.1 uncultured Planctomycetaceae bacterium
CCGCCGTTCTTCGACGCGCCGCCGAGCACCGATCCGAACGCGTTCGCCGACCCGGAGAGCGTCAGCGGTCCCGACTACGGCTTCATGGGCATCACCCAGACGACGCTGACGCCGCCCGATCCGCACATCGCCGTCGGCCCCACGCACGTCGTGTTGATGACCAACGGCCGCATCTCCTTCTATGCGAAGAGCGGCGGCGCGGCGACCTTCAGCGCGACGACCGACGGCGCGAGCGGCTTTTGGAGTTCGCTCGGCGCGACGGGTTTCATCTTCGACCCCGAAGTGATCTTCGACCCGCACTCGAGTCGCTTCATGGCGATGCTGTGCGAGCGGGGCACCAACGGCAATCCGTACTACCTCCTCGCCGTCTCCGACGACGCGGACCCCAACGGGACCTGGTTCAAGTACCGCTTCAACGTGCTCAGCGCAGCCGGCGGCGACACGGACATCGACTCGCCCAACCTCGGCGTCGACAGTCAGGCGGTCTACCTGGGCTCCGACTTCTTCGGGCCCGACAAGTACCTCGTGTTCATCGTCGAGAAAGCGCCGCTGTTGACCGGCGGCGCGCCGATCACGCGCAGTCTGATGATCACCGGTCAGCAGTCGATCGGACTGCCGGTCACCTACGGCGCTGCGCCCGCGCAGTACATGATCGAGGCCTTCGAGCTCCCGTCGAACACGCAGGTGCGTTTCCACGCGATCACCAATCCGCTCGGGACGCCGACGCGCACGACGTTCGACCTCAACGTTCCGACCTACGAGCAGCCCGAGAATCCGCCGCAGATGGGCACGACCACGCGGCCCGAGACTTTCGAGTCGCGCTTTTGGAGCTGCGTCTACCGCAACGGTTCATTGTGGGCGACACACCACACCGGCGCGGCACGCGTGCGTCAGCGCTGGTACCAATTCGACATGCAGAATTGGCCGCTCAGCGGCACGCCGACACTCGTGCAGTCCGGCGACATCGATCCGGGCGCGACCGTCCGCACGTACTTCGGGAGCATCGGCGTCGACGCCCAGAACAACGTGGGCCTCGTGTTCGCGCGCTCTAGCCCGACCGAATTCATCTCGATGGCGCGCGCCTTCCGCAAGGCGAGCGATCCGCTCGGCACGCTGACCAGCGCGCAGATCATGAAGGTCTCGACGGCAGCCGACACGAGCGGTCGCTGGGGCGACTACAGCGGCACCGTGCCCGATCCCACGGCGGCGGGCGCGTTCTGGGGCTACCACGAATACCGCACGACCGGCTGGACGACTTGGGTCGGGCTGATGGGCCCGTGCGAGACGCCCTCGATCTACTGCACGGCGAAAACCACCTCGCAAGGACTCACGCCGTCGATCGGTTCGACGGGCGAGGCGAGTTTGGGCCTCAACAACTTCCATCTCACGCTGGTCAACGGCATCCCCAACGCGAACGCCGTGTACTTCCACTCGGGCACGCAGGGCGCGCTTCCGTTCCACGGCGGCACGAAGTGCGTGATCGGCGTGACCAAGCGCAGCCCGAATTTCGTGCTGAGTGCTTCGGGAACGACCGACCAGGCGGTGCCGGTGACGCTCGACGACCTCGGCGTGCAGCGCTGCTTCCAGTTCTACTTCCGCGATCCCGCGCACTCCGACGGCACGGGCGTCGGGTTGTCCGACGCAGTGCGCGTGCTTTTCTGTCCGTGACGAGCGTGATGCGCTCGCGACGCCGTAGGACCTCGCACGAAGGCCCTCGGCCTCGAGCGAAGCCTCAGCGTCGCGCGCGGCCATCAACGCCGAGCGCGCTCTGCGTGCGGTGTTAGCTTGGCGCGCAACCAATTCGGTCGCGCGAGGCGGGCCGAGCGACACAAGGAACGTGCGATGAAATCCGCTGGAACACCCGTGCTTCGCAGCGCCGTCCGAGCGACCGCAATCCTGGCCACGCTGAACATCGTTTGCGCTCAAACGGCGACGCTGCTTCCGGCCGAGCTCACGGACTACGCGAACTTCGGCTTGTCGAGCGCCGTGCAAGGCACGCGCTTGGTGGCGGGCGCGCCGTTCCAAGCGACGAACGGTCTTCCCGCTGCGGGCGGCGCCTACGTCTATGACCGCAACGGCGGCGCGTGGACGGAGAGCGCGGCGTTGGTCGCGTCGGACGTTCAGGCGCACGATCGCTTCGGCATCGACGTCGCGCTCGACGGCGACACGCTGATCGTCGGCGCCGAGAGCGAGGGCACGTTCACGCAGCTCTACGGCGCGGCCTATGTGTTCGTGCGCAGCGCGGGAGTGTGGACGGAGCAGGCGAAGTTGATCGCGCCGGTGCGCGTTCACAACTCGCGCTTCGGTGGCGCCGTGGCCTTGTCGGGCGACACTGCGGTCGTCGGCGCACTGCAGGATTCGTCGATCGCGAGCCTCGCCGGTTCGGTGCACGTGTTCGTGCGCAACGGCGGAATCTGGTCGCACCAAGCCAAGCTCACGGTCAACGACGTCGGCTTCCAGGCCGCGTTCGGCTACGACGTCGCGCTCGACGGCGACATGCTGCTCGCCGGCGCGCCGTTCGACAGCGTGGCCAACTTCAGCGGCCTCGGCTCGGTGCATGTCTTCGAGCGCAGCGGAACGAGTTGGACGAAGACAGCAAAGCTGCAACCAACGGTGTTCGAAGCAGGCCTGCGCTTCGGCGCCGGACTCGCATTGTGCGGAGCGCGCGCCGTCGCCGGGTCTTACAGCTTGCCGGGCAAGGCCTTCGTGCTCGAACGCGCGAACGGCGCGTGGAGCGAGACAGCGACGCTGCAACCGCTCGATCCCGACGCGACGGCGTTCTTCGGCTTCAACGTCGCGCTCGACGCCGAACGCGTCGCGGTCGGCGCGACCTATGAACAGGTCGACGTCAACGGAGCGCTCGTGCAAGCCGGCGCCGCCTACGTCTTCGACGAGAACGGAACGCAATGGCGACTCGCGCAACAGCTGTTCTCGCCGCACCCCGGTGACGACAACGCCTTCGGCGGCGTGGCGCTCGACGGAGCGACGCTCGTCGTCGGCGAGATGCGCGACGACCCGAACAACCGCGGCACGGTGTTCGTGTACGAGCTCGGCGGGCTGAACACGTACTGCACGGCGGGGACTTCGACGCAGGCATGCAGCGCGCACGTTTCGCTCGCCGGTACGCCGAGCATCAGCAGCACCGCGCCCGCGTTGATCACCGCGAGCGGCGTCGGCGCGCAGACGAACGGCGTCGTGTTCATCGGAGCGACGACGATCGCGGCGCCGTGGGCGTCGGCGAGCACGAGCCGCTTGTGCGTCGCGCAGCCCTTGGCGCGCGTTTCGCTCGAACAAACCTCGGGCGGCACAGCGGCCGGCTGCGACGGCGTGCTGACGGCCGACGTCAATTCGGTCCTGCGCTCTCAAGGCGGAGTGCTGCTCGGCCAGTTCGTGCTCGTCGGCGCGACCGTGCACGCGCAAGCGTGGTACCGCGATCCGCCGGCACCCAAGGGCAGCAATCTGTCGGACGCACTGAGCTTTTCGTTTTATCCGTGAGGCCGCAGCGCGACGTCGCGACGCCGCCGAGAGGCGCTCCGACTCTCACGGCACCGCGGAGTCCACGGACCATTCGCGGGGCGAAGGCCGGCGCGCGGAACGCGTGCTCGTGGCGCGAACTCGCGAGAATCCGCGCGACGGCGGGCGCGGCGCTTAGCACCATGCTGCGCCATTTCATCGACGCGCAGCGCGACGCTTCCGCCGCGCCGCCTGAACTTCGACGCGGGCTTCGCTCGAGTCGCGTGCCATGCCGACCGTCGAGCTCGCGCGCCGGTCATTACGATCCTCACGAGTCCACAGTCGCTTCGAACGCCAACACATGTTGATCACCACACTGCTGTGCTTGTTCGCTTCACCTTGCACGCTGCCGCAGGAGCACCGACCGCCGGTGTTCGCCGATCTCGGTTTCGAAGAGGCGCTCGCGAAGGCGCGCACGGAAAAGCGCATCGCGGTGCTCGATGCGATGACGAGCTGGTGCGGACCGTGCAAGCAGATGGATGCGACGACGTGGCGCGACGCGGGCGTCGTGCAGTGGTTCAACGAATTCGGCGTCGCCGTCCAACTCGACATGGACCTGCACGTCGCGCTCAAGGAAAAGCTGCAGATCAAGGCCTTTCCGACGATCGTGGCCTTTCGCGACGGCGTCGAGTTCGATCGCATCGTCGGCTCGCGCGGCCCGGCGGAATTCAGCGAGTGGCTCGCCGGCGTGCGCACCGGCACGACCTCGAAGCAGCGCCTGGCTGCGCAACTCGCGGCGGCGCGCGCGGCCGGAGCGGACGGCTACAGCCGGCGGCGCGCGTTGGTGGAGGACTTGGTCTTCGGCGGCGAACTCGACGAGGCGTCGACCGAATACCTGTGGCTGTGGAACAACGCGGCCGCGTCGGGCGAGGCGCCGGCGCAGGAGCGCGCGCAGCTGGCCTTCGAGATCGCGCAGGTCGCGAGCGAGCACGCCGCGACGCTCGAGGCCTTCCTCGCGTTGCGCAACGGACTCGACGCCCAGTTCGCGAGCGGTGCCGCGACGCTCGACCAACGCAGCGATTGGATCGCGCTGAACGTCGTTGTCGCGCAGCCGGAAAAGACGGCGCAGTGGGCGGCGAGCGTCGCGCACTCCGCAGCGGGCGCCGAGACGCTGCGCAGCTTCGAAGAGCGCTTGTTCGATTTGCTCGTAGCGCAGAACGAGTGGTTCGCGGCGGGTGTGTGCTTGCGCGAGCCGCTGAAGTCCGTCACGTGGCTCGCGGCGAATCTCGGCGCCTACGACCTCGCGCGCGACGGCGAGCCCGCAAGCATGCCGGCGATCCCGTTGATCAAGCCCGGCGAGTCGGGCGGAATGAAGCCCGCGATTCCGATCGCGCCCGCACCGGGCGGCGCGAGCACAGGTGACGCGAAGGCAGGCGACGAGCAGGCGCCCAAGTCGATTCCGATGATCCCGCTCGGCGGAAAACCCATCGGCGCCGCGCAGGGCGGCATGGTGCCGGCGATTCCGATGGGTGCAGGAGGAACGTCGCGCGCTCCGCAGGATCCGGCCGAAATCGCGCGCGAGATCCGCGAACGATTGACCAGCACGCTGCGCGACATGGCGAGCAAGCGCTACGCGGCTTTGGTCGCGTGCGGTCGTGACGTGGAAGCGGGAGAGGTCGCACGCGTGCTGCTCAGCGCGGCCGACGACGCGAAGTCACGCGCCGCGCTCGTCGCCAAGGCTCTGCGCGCCGGCGTGCTCGACCAGCAACGGGCGCGACACCAGGAGTGGCTAGACCAGGCGGCGGAGTAGTCACCGCGCCACCACTTGCTCCACCGCACATCGCTGCGCAAGATCGCGGCGTGGCGACAACTCTCGGAACGGCGCCCGCTCGCCGGCGCGCGTCGTAGTTGCTACGCAGCGGCGCGATGTGGATGGTCATGCGCGGCTATTGACGCGCTTGGGCTGGGGCGCGGGTGGGCCGAAGGCCGATCCCGACAAAGTGGGGTACGATGCGGTCGGCGACGGATTTGCGACGCTCGACGCAGGAGAACTCATCGATGAACCGGAATTCGATCTTCGGAACGGCCTCGCTCGTGGCGGCCGCTGTGCTGGCGTTCCCCGTAGGCGCAAAGGCTCAGGGAATCGTCGTGAACTACCAGTTCAACGGCTACCCGCTCGATTTTGCGATCAGCAAGGACGAGCGCTTTGCGGTGGTCACGGTGGTCGGATCTTCGGGACTCACGGGCGACACCTACGTCATCGATCTGGCCCAGACCGGCTTTCCGATCACGTCGTTCGCGCATCCGGGCGTGACGCTGAACTCGGACTTCGTCGAGATCATGGACGATCGCATCGTCTCGACCGCGATGACCTTTACGACCCCGTACGGCGCGACCGAGATCTACAAGTATCAGCCCGCGCCGGGAACGACGATCCAGTTGTCGACGTCACCCGCCAACACGTCCTATGGCGACGCGACCGACCTGATGACGGCCATCGCCTATGGGTCGTTGGATCCGATTGCCATCGTCGTCCACGATACCGGCCTTCCGAATTCGTTGTGGGACCTGACGACCGGCACGGCGTGGGCGACTTGCCCGTCGGTTCTAGCTCCGTACTTTCAACGCAACCTCGGAACGCCGTTCACAACAGGCACAGGGCAGCAGATGGCGGATTGCGTAGAGGTGACCTCCAATCGCGCCATCGTGATCAAGAATGATTGGTTGCCGACGACGTTTATTGGATCGCCCGGATTTACCGGAGCTCGCGGCGCGGTTGGGATCATGCACCTCGGCGCCCAGCCGCCAGGTTGGCCGATCACCGACACGTTTACGCCTGCCACTCTGCAGAGTCCGCTTCCCGTCGAGCTGGTCCACGATCTCGCCGTCACGCCGCGCGGAACCAAGACGGTGGTCAGCGGCACGCAGCTCATCGCCGTGTACCGCAATCAGAACGGGACGCGGCAGGAGCTGCTGCAAGGGAGCTGGTTGCCGGTGCCGGCGTTCCACAGTCCACCGTTGTGTCGCATGACGTCGGACTCC
Organism: uncultured Planctomycetaceae bacterium; assembly: GCA_964358875.1. Lineage (GTDB taxonomy): Bacteria > Planctomycetota > UBA1135 > UBA1135 > CAYHRR01. Next base: position 6,496 of record CAYHRR010000108.1, read on the forward strand.
GTTGAGGCGACGGACACACGTGCGGTGGTGATCGGAAATTACGCGGGCCACGTTCCGCACCCCCCAGCCACGATCGCGCAGGGCTTGCCTTTTGCGGCTAACGACGCGGACCTCTTCCGCGTGGCGGTCGTCGACATAGCGTCGCCCGCGCTGTATCCGAATCCGTTTGTGCCGGGTTCGATGCAGTTGTGGCACGCGGTAATCAACGCCGTCGATGTCGGCGCGACGGCGCCGGCACGTGCGTGCGACTTGGCGATCACGCCGAACGGCTCCCGAGCGATCGTCGCAACGCGGGCTGGAACGATGGTGCTCGATTTGACGGTGCCGGTGACGCAGACGCCGTTGAGTCCTGTGCCGGTGTGGTACCCGACGGCGCCGGATCCACTCGAGTTCGACCCGAGTGTCGTGCCCGCCTATTTCATGGTGTCCGACTCTGTCGCGTGCACGGACTCGGTCGCCGTTGTGATTGGGCAGAGCCGTTCCGCTTCGGTCGGCCTTCGGATCGGTCAGATTTGGGTGCTGGACTTGTCACTGGGTACCGCCACGACGCTTTCGCTCGGCACGTATTGCGCACCGAGCGACGTTGCCATAACACCGGACGGAAGCCGTGCTATCGTACGCTCTTTCAACTACGGACCTGCGATTCCATCAACTGATATCGGGCGAATAACCGTGGTCGATTTGATCGCAAAGTCGATTCAGCTCGACGTCGTACATACCGGTTCGACGGGAGCATTCACGTCGCTTGGCGCTGCATTCGGCCGCGACCACATCGAGACTTCCAATCACTTCGCCGTGACGGGTGGGGACAGTACTTCGATACTTGGTTGGATTCAGATCATCAAACTCTAGGGTTGTCAGGGATCAACACCATGCGATCCAGAGGATTTGCACTACGTCACACGTTCTTGCACTCACTGCGTCGGCAATTGCGACTATCGGCAGTCGCGCTAATGGTCACAGCGATTGGCGGCGGCGTACGGGCTCAATTGACAATGCGTGTTGCAGGAGGAGCCAATGGCGCGCCGACGCCTGGATATGCGACCTGCGGTCGGCGTGCGGTATCTGCGAACGGTCGCTGGCTTGCATTTGGCGGTTGTGTGGGCGGTACCGCAGCGACGAATTACGACTGCATTTCGATCAGGGACCTTCTGCGTGGCGACACGACCCTCGCGAGTCGATCAGTATCCGGCAGTATCGCGCCGGCTTGGGGAGCCACGATTTCTGATGATGGGAGATACGTCGCGTTCCAGAGTGACGCGAGTGATTTAGTCGTCGGTGATACGAACCTGACGTCGGACATGTTTGTCTACGACCGAGTGCTCGACAACGTGACGCGCGTCAGCGTCGACAGCGGCGGCAATGAGTCGATTGGAGGCGGGTTTCGTGGTGTGATCTCCGGCGACGGGAGCGCGGTTGCTTTCTGGAGTTATGCGGCCGACCTCGTGCCGAACGACACCAATTTCGACAGAGACGTGTTCGTCCACGACCTCACGACCGGTCAGACGACGCGCGCGACGCTCAACACAAACGGCCAGGAGTCGTACGCAGGTTGCGCCTATTTCACCTGTCGCGAGACGTTCGGCCTCGACATTTCAGGTGACGGCCGGTTTGTGGCGTTTGCGTCGGACCAGGGCACCCTTGTTGCCGGCGATAGCAACGGAGCAGAGGACATCTTCGTGCGTGATCGCGTGGCGGGGACGACGGTCATGGCAAGCGTGTTCACCGGTGGAGCGATCGGAATCGGCTGGTGCCGGTACCCGTCGATTTCAAGCGATGGTCGATTCGTCGTGTTCGACACGTTTGCGAGTTTGCATCCGTCGGACGTCAATGCGACGCTTGATGTCTACATTCGGGATCTGTGGACGGGGGTCACTGAATTGGTGGGCGTGACGAGCGCCGGTGCAGCGGGGGCATTTGGCTCCTACAACGCGTCGCTGTCAGCTAACGGCCGACATGTCGCTTTCTTGAGTTTGGAACCGGGGCTCGTTCCAAACGACACAAATGGGATGGAAGACATATTCACGTTCGACCGATACACAAGCTCAATTCGCCGAGCGACCGTCGGAATCGGCGGGCAGCAGATGGGGATCTCAGTCTTTGGCACGTACGGTGTTTCCGTCACCGATGATGGGCGAGTGTTGTTTCCCTACAACGGTCCCGGCTGGGTTGTCGGTGACACGCCTCCGACTGCGGCCAGCTACGTCGACGTGTTTTTCAATGATCCCGACGCCCCGTCAAACGCCGTGCTCGGTTACTGCACGGCCAAGACGAACTCACTCAACTGCGTTCCCGAAGTCACCGTTTGCGGCATGCCGTCGCTGACCAAGGGGCTGCTCTTCTCCGTGATTGCGCAACGCGTGCGTAGCCAGGAGTCGGGCACCTTCTTCTGGGGCGCGGCGAGCACCGCAACGCCCTTCCGCGGTGGCACGCTGTGCGTCGCGCAGCCGCTGCATCGCGCGTCGATCGCGAACTCCGGCGGCTCGAGCGCGCCGATCGACTGCACGGGCTACTACACGCTGCGCTTCCCACCGCAGTACCTGCTCGCCAACAACCTCACGCCCGGCACGGCCGTCTACACGCAATGTTGGAGCCGCGACTCGGGTTTCAACGCGCCCAACAACGTCGGGCTCACCGACGCTGTGGTGTTCATCGTGCTGCCCTGACCGCGCAGCGCGCACCACCACTTGCTCCACCGCACATCGCTGCGCAAGATCGCGGCGTGGCGCGCAGGAAAAAAAACGCACGACGAGCGCAACGCTCGGCGACCGGCAATCCGCGCTGGATTTCGTCGGTCTTCTGGCTCGGCGTACTCGCAGTCGCGGCGTTTTTCGCGTGGCGCGAGGTCGCGCTGCCGGTGATGTCGCAGGTCGGCTTTCGGCGCGTCGAAAAGTTCGCGCCGCTGTTGCGTGAGGTCGCGAGCGAGTTCGACGTCGACGGCAACTTACTCGCGGGCATCATGCTCGCGGAATCGAGCGGGCGCGTCGACGCGGTGTCGAGCGCCGATGCGCTCGGCCTGTTCCAGTTGATGCTGCCGACGGCGCGCGAACGCGCAACTCTGCTCGGACTCGACGAGCCCTCGCGCAGCGATCTGCTTTCCGACGGCGCGCTCAACGCGCGTCTTGCGGGCGCGTACGTGCGCTGGCTCGCCAAGCGCTACGACGGACAGGTCGAGCCGATGCTCGTCGCCTACAACACCGGACCGGGGCGTCTCGACGGTTGGATCAAATCGAGCGGCAGCTATGCTGCGTGGCGCGCGGAACGCGACGCACCCGGTGAAAGCCAGGTGCTCGGTTACGCGCTGAAGGTGCAGGGCTACCGCGAGCGTTTCGC
>CAYHRR010000109.1:0-4272 GCA_964358875.1 uncultured Planctomycetaceae bacterium
CAATGGAGCAAACGGCGGTACGAGGAGTTCATGGATGACGCGCGCAACGCCCGCTGTTCCCTTCCCGTTCCTCGTTCCCGAAGCGAATTCGCGCCCGGGGGACGATCCGATTTTTGCGTTGAACGCCGAGGCCAAACGCCGCGCTGCGGCGGGCGAGGTGATCGTCAACGCGACCTTGGGCGCGCTGATGGAGGACGACGGAACGCTGGCTGTGATGCCGACGGTGACCGAGGCACTGCGCTCGGTCGATGCGCGCCGCGCTGCCGCCTATGCGCCGATCGCGGGCGAGCCCAGTTTTCTCAGCGCCGTCGTGCGCGATCTGTTCGGCGCGAACGAGATGGTGAACTGGGCGACGGCCGTCGCCACGCCCGGCGGCACCGGCGCTTTGCACCACGCGATCGTCAATTTTCTCCAGCCCGGCGACGCCTTGCTCTGCCCGGAGTTCTATTGGGGCCCGTACCACACGCTCGCCGACCACACGCGCCGGCGCGTCGAGACGTTTCGCATGTTCGACGCGACGCGGCGCTTCGACATCACGTCGTTCGAGCGCGCGTTGAATGCGCAGCTCGCGTCGCAAAAGCGCGCGCTCGTGCTGCTGAACACGCCGTGCAACAACCCGACGGGCTATTCGCTCGACGGAGCGGAATGGAGCGCGCTCGCCGACGTCGTGCGTTCTGCGGCACAGCGCGCGCCGGTGACCTTGCTCGTCGATCACGCCTACGCGAAGTTCGGCGGCGCACAGGCGGACCAGTGGGTCGATCACGCGGCGAAGTTGTGCGGCGACGCGCTGCTGCTCGTGGCATGGACGGCGTCGAAGTCCTTCGCGCAGTACGGAGCGCGCGTCGGAGCGCTCGTCGCCGTGCACCCCGACGAAAGTGAACGCAAGCGCATCGCCGCCGCATTGCAGTACTCGTGTCGCGGCACGTGGTCGAACTGCAATCACCTCGGCATGCTCGCGATCACGGCGACGTTGACCGACGCGAGTTTGCGCGTGCGCGTCGACCGCGAACGCGAGCGTTTGCGCATGTTGCTCGACGAGCGCGTCGCGGTGTTCAACACGGCTGCCGCCGCGGCGTCGCTCGACTATCCGCGCTACGAAGGCGGCTTTTTCGTCTCAGTGTTCACGCCCGCTCCCGAGCGCGTCGCGGCGCGCATGCGCGAACTGGGCGTGTTCGTGGTCCCGATCCAAGGTGCGGTGCGCATCGCGCTGTGTTCGACGGCAGCGCGCGACGTGGCGCGGCTCGTCGCAGCGCTCGCTGACGGTGTGGACGGCGTGCGCTCGAACGCGAGGTGACGTCGATGGAGGACAAGCGCGTGAAGAACGGCTCGAACAACGAGGTCGGCGGTGGGTGGGAGCTGGCGCACCGCTACGGACCGAAGGTGCACCTGCTCGACAACCTGTACCTGCTCACGGCGCTCGCGCGCTTGTCGGGCAAGAAGATCCGCCATCCGGAGATGACCGCGACCCTGCGGCGCATCTACCAGATCATGCTCGCCAACGTCGCGGGCCACGACTTGCCGAGCGTCGCCGTCGAAGAGCCGACGCGCATGCAGGATCTGCATCCGAAGGAGGGCGTGTACCGCGGCGCGGTGCTCGATCCGGCGACGAAGGTCGTGATCGTCGACATCATCCGCGCGGGCATCGTGCCGTCGCAGGTGTGCTTCGAGATGCTGACCGCGGTGTTGCCCGAGGAAAACGTGCGCCTCGATCACCTCAACATGGCGCGCGTGTCGGACGCGCAGGGACACGTCGTCGGCGTCGACTTGTCGGGCTCGAAGATCGGCGGGCCGGTCGACGGCGCGATCTTGCTGTTGCCCGATCCGATGGGCGCGACGGGTTCGACGACGATCAAGGCGGTCAACCACTACCGCGAACGCTTCGGCAAGCCCGCGCGCATCATCGCGATGCCGATGATCGCGACGCCGGAGTACTTGCGCGCGGTGACGACTGCGTTCGAGGACGTCGTGATTTATTCAGCGCGCCTCGATCGCGGTTTGTCCGCGCCGGATGTGCTCGCGACCTTGCCCGGCGAACGCTGGCGCGAAGAGCGCGGCCTCAACGACCACGGCTACATCGTCCCCGGCGCCGGCGGCATGGGCGAGGTGTTGAACAACGCTTGGTGCTGAGTGAGCGCGCGTTCGACTGGAGTTGCCGATTGCTGGTCGCATTTGGTCGACGCGCGCGAACAACATTGGCACGGCTATTGGGCGGCGGATCGAATGGTTTCCTGCGGTTTCGACGCGTTCTACGGCAACCGGCGCAAGCGCGATGTCCGTGCAGCCGTTCGCTTCTATCGCGAGGCTGCTGAGCGCGGGCATCCCTACGGCTGGACGAATCTCGCTCTGTGCTACCTCAAGGGCGATGGCGTTCCCAAAAGTCCGAAGCGCGCTTTCGAATGCTTCGTCAAAGCGGCGGAGCTCGGTCACGCACGCGCGAAGCTGCGAGTTGCGTGCTGTCTGCTCGATGGTCGCGGCGTGAAGCGCGATCTGCGTGGCGGCTCGGAGCTGTTGCACCAACTTGCACACGGCGACGACGACGCCTGTTACGAACTTGCGGAGCGACGCTTCAAGGGAATCGGACTGGTGAAGCACGCCCCGTACGCAGTGGCTTGGTTGAGGTACGGCGCGAGGACGGGCTTCGCTTCGTGCCAGGTTTATCTCGGAGCCCATTTGCACAACGTTGTGCGCACGCCGCGCGCGCGCAGAGAAGCGGTGCGTTGGTATCGAAGCGCCGCGCGGAGCGGCCTGCCGCATGCGTGCGCGAATCTGTTCCAGTCCTATCGCGACGGCGAGGGCGTTCCGCAGAACGATCGTCGAGCGCTCTTCTGGTTGAAACGCGCCGTGGAACTCAACGAGGATCCGCTGTGCGATGAAGTCAACGAATTGGCCTTCGTCGAACTTGCCAAGCGCCACATCACCGGCGACGGAGTGTTTCGCGATCGCCGGCGCGCGCGCCGGTTGCTCGAAAAGGCTGTGGCTGAAGGTTCGAAGCGTGCGGCGAAGCTGCTCGCGACGCTGCGACCGCGTGCTTCAAGCCGCCGCTAGGTCCGCGCGTTCGCCAGGGCGATGAACGCCGTCGACTCGCTTGCTTCACGGACGCGTGCGCCTCGCCGGCGTTGCCGTCTCGATGCGCCCGCCGCGTCGCCAGCCAAGGCCGAGCAACCACGTTCGTGGTTTCGCGCAAGGCGACGCGCGTTCCGCTCGTGGCTCGTGGTCGACCCAGCCGTCGAACCATGCGCCGGACGAGTAGGGATCGACGGGCGTCGCGCCGCGAAGGCCGTGATGCGCAGCGTTCTTCAGCACGTAGCCGAGCGCGTTGCGAACTTCGCGCGGGGTCGCGAGCGTCCGCGCGTGGTAGCGATCGGCGAACACGGTGCCGCGCCGGCGCCATGCGGCGTTCAGCACACGCGCCGTTCGCGCCGTGAAGCCCTGCATCATGCGCGCGAGTGCATGCCGATCGCTCGCTTCGACAACGAGATGAACGTGGTTGGGGAGCAACGCGTAGTGGACGACGCGGAAGCGGCCGCCGTATGCGAGCCTACGAACCACGCCTTCGAACGCCGTGCGCGCTACGAGGCTCCGCAGTGTCGGCAAGCCGTCCTGAAGACGCAGTGTGATGTGCAGCGGGTGGCGCGCGACGAACGCATCGCGCGTCGAGTGCGGAACGCATTCGCGAACTCGCGCGCGCTTGCGCCCGGCCCCGCGTCGTACTCCGCCCCAGGTTCGGAACGAGAGCTCGTGTTGTCGCGCGCGCTTCGTCTCGTCTTGCTTCATGCACGCGAGGACGTTCGAGGACTCCTGCGGTTGCAGGTGTTCTCGAGAAGCAGAGACGACGGCGCCGGATGTCGGCCGCTTGATTCGGCAGAGCAGGTGTCGCGCAGCGTCGCTCGACCGCGCGGCCGTGCTTCGAAGTCACCTGCCGCGGAAGCCGTACTTGCGAGTCGCGCGCGCCGAGAGTTTGCAGAGCAAGCGCGTTCGTAGGGCTCGGGATGCGCGCCGTGTCGCGACTTCCGAGCGCTCGTGCAGATCTTGATTCGGCAGAGCACGCGCCGCGAACTGCAGGCCGATGACGGAGCGCTTTTCGACGACTCCGCGCCGTGCTAGCGGAGGTTCCACGTCAAACGCGCGCCTCGGCCACTTGATTCGGCAGACCAGGCGTCGCGGAGCGTCGCTCGAATGCGTGGCCGCGTTGCGACCTCGCTGGACGAGGCCGCCGCACTTGCGAGTCGCGCGCGCCGAGAGTTTGCAGAGCAAGCGCGTTCGTAGGGCTCG
>CAYHRR010000109.1:4372-9812 GCA_964358875.1 uncultured Planctomycetaceae bacterium
GCGAGCTGCAGGCCGATGACGGAGCACGTCTCGACGACTTCGCGCTGTGCTGGCGTAGGGTCCAGGTCGAACGCGCGCCTCGGTCACTTGATTCGGCAGAGCACGCGCCGCGGAGCCACGGTCGAACGCGCGGGCGTGCTTCGAATTTGCCTGCCGCGGAAGCCGCACTTGCGAGTCGCGTGCGCCGAGAGCTTGCAGAGCAAGCGCTTCCGTAGGGCTCGGGATGCGCGCCGTGTCGCGACTTCCGAGCGCTCGTGCGGATCTTGATTCGGCAGAGCACGCGCCGCGAGCTGCAGGCCGATGACGGAGCACGTCTCGACGGCTCCGCGCCGTGCCGGCGGAGGGTCCAGGTCGAACGCGCGCCTCGGTCACTTGATTCGGCAGAGCAGGTGTCGCGCAGCGGCGCTCGGATGCGTAGCCGCGTTGCGACCTCGCTGGACGATGCTGCCGCACTTGCGCGATACCCGCATCGACAGCTCGTAGAACAAGCGCTTCCCTGAGGCTCGAAATGCGAGCAAGGCCGCGGCTTCCGAGCGCCGGCGTAGGTCTTGAATCAGCGGAGTACACGCGACTGCGCTGTCGCGCAGGCCGGTCTCGGTTCGGCGCGGGGTGCGCCTGTGCGCGGGCACGAGAGTCGTGAATCGTCATCGCGTTGCGCGCACGCCATCGGGTCCGGCGCGGCGTTGCTGAATGTCGGTGCCTCGGAACCCGCGCCTCATGCGCGAACTGTTCCTCGACGCGGATGTGTAGGCACCCGAACCGCTCGGAAAGCGGCTCGTGCTCGTCGGCGGCGAGAAGGTCCTTTGCATGGGCGAGCGCGAACTCCAACCCTCGCTCTCCACGCATCCCGGTAGCTGAATTTCGCATCGCGCTCGGCAACTCCGCGTGTTGAACTTCCAAGGATCTTGGACACCGAGCCCTCGAACACACCGGAGCGCGACTTCACCGCGGAACTCGATCACTACATCGTGCTCAAGCTCGTGCTCGCCGAGTACCGCGGCACGCGCAGGGAGATGCCGCAAGGCTTCACGCTGTGCAGCGTCGCCGAGCGAGCTCGCGTCGCGCGCACCGAAAAGCGCTTGCTGCAAACGTATTTCAGCGATTGGAAGGCGCCGCTGCGCGGGCGGCTCGAGGGTTGGCGGCCGGACTCGCCGGTGTTCGCGCTGCACCACGGGAAACTCGTCGGCGGCGTCTACCTCGTCGACGCGAGCGCGTTCGATCCCGATCCACGTTGGGGCGAGCTGCACTACGCGTTCATGGATCCGGCATACCGCGGCTGCGGCGTGTACAGCGCGATCTACGCGGCGGCCGTTGCGCGCGCTTTGTCTTGGGGGCTGGAAGGGCTGTACCTCAACTCCGATCGCCACATGTTGCCCGAGGTGAATGAGCGCTGGGGCGCGGTGCGCTGGCGCACGTTCGAGAAGCGCGTCGAGCCGAAGCGGCGCAAGACTGTCGGCGAGCGCATCGAGCGTTCGTTCGTCCGGCTGCGGCGCCAGTTGGCGCGCGTGGCGGGTCGGACACCGCCCGGCGCGTGACGCGCGCCGTCGAGAATTGCGTTCGATCGGCTGCAGCATGCGTGCGTCGCATCGCGCCGTCGCGAGCGCGCCGCTACGATCCCGCGCGCGATGCTCGAACTGCTTCTCGATGCGGATGTGTATGCGCCCGAGCCGCTGGGCAAGCGGCATTTGCTCGTCGGCGGCGGCAAGATCTTGTGGATCGGCGAGCAGGAACCTGAGCTGCCGGACGAACTCGGCGTCGTCGTGCGCGAACTCGACGGAACGCGGCTGATTCCCGGGCTGATCGACGCGCACGCGCACATCACCGGCGGCGGGGGCGAGGCCGGTTACGCGAGTCGCGTTCCGCCCGTGCATCTGTCGCGCTTCACGCGCGGCGGCGTGACCAGCGTCGTCGGCTTGCTCGGCACCGACGACTGCGTGCGCACCACCGCGATGCTCGTCGCGCAAGCGCGCGCGCTGTGCGACGAAGGCTTGAGCGCGTGGTGCTGGACCGGCGGCTATCACCTTCCGCCGATGACGCTGACCGGCAGCGTGCGCGGCGACATCGTTCACGTCGATCGCATCATCGGCTTCGGCGAACTCGCGATCAGCGATCACCGCTCGTCGCAGCCGACCTTCGACGAGTTCCTGCGCATCGCAAGCGAATGCCATGTCGGCGGGCTGATGACCGGCAAGGCCGGCGTGTTGCACTTGCACCTCGGCGACGGCGAACGCGGGCTAGCACTCGTGCGCGAAGCCATCGCGTCGAGCGAGCTCAAGCCGCGCACGTTCCATCCGACACACGTCAATCGCAAACGCGCGCTGTTCGACGAAGCGCTCGAGCTCGCCGAGAGCGGCGTGACCATCGACATCACCGCTTACCCCGTCGAGAAGGGCGAGGACGCTTGGAGCGCCGCCGATGCGCTCGCGCGTTTTCTCGAGAGCGACTGCGATCCCGCGCGCGTCACGGTCAGCTCCGACGGCGGCGGCTGCTTGCCCGAATTCGATGCGAACGGCGAGATCACGCGCTGGGGCGTCGGTACGCCGGAGTCGCTCGCGCAGACTTTGGCCGAGCTGCTCGACACCGGTTGGCCGCTCGAGGACGTGCTGCCCGCCTTCACGTCGAATGTCGCGAAACTGCTGCGTTTGCGCGGCAAAGGTCGTATCGAAGTCGGCGCCGACGCGGACCTCGTCGTGCTCGACGGCGCCCATGCGGTGCGCGACGTGATGTGCCGCGGACGCTGGCACGTGCGCGACGGAAGCGTCGCGGTGCGCGGGACCTTCGAGGAGTGATCGCGGCGCTCGCGATCGCCGGATGGCTCGGAACGTCGGGCACTCCGCCGAGCTGCGCTCCGTATTTCATTCCAGCCGATGTCGCGGCGCCGCGGATCGATGGTGCGCTCGACGACGCGCTGTGGGAAAAGGCCGCGCTGCTCGGCGACTTGACGCAGGTCGAGCCGAACACGGGCGCCGCGCCGAGCGAACGTACCGAGGTGCTGCTCGCTTACGACGCGACGACCTTCTACGTCGGCCTGCGTTGCTTCGATCGCGAGCCGCAGCTCATTCGCGCGACGCAAATGCGCCGCGACGCCCAGCTCGATCCCGACGATCGCGTCGAGCTTTTGATCGACTCGTTCCTCGATCGCCGCAACGCGTTCTGGTTTCAAATCGGCGCGGGCCGTTCGAAGGGTGACGCGCTGGTCACGCGCAACGGCTCGGCCTTCAACAAACAGTGGGACGGCATCTGGCACGGCGACGCGCGCGTGACGAGCGCGGGTTGGGAAGCCGAGCTCGCGATTCCGTTCGCCACGCTCAACTTCGATCCGAGCGGCAGCGCGTGGGGCTTCAATCTGCGGCGCCACATCCGCCGTCACGGCGAAGAAGCGCGCTGGGCGAGCGCCGATCCGAAGGTGCAGTTCTTCTGGATCTCGAGCGCGGGCACGCTCACCGGCTTGAGCGGCTTGCACCAAGGACTCGGCCTCGATCTCACACCCTTCGTGGTGGCGAATGCGGGACGCGATCACGTGTCGAACGCGAGCGACGGGGAGTTCGACGCCGGCATCGACGCGTTCTGGCGCATGACGCCGAGTTTGAAACTCGCCCTGACGCTCAACACCGACTTCGCCGAGACCGAAGTCGATTCACGCCGCGTCAACCTGACGCGCTTTCCGCTGTTTTTCCCGGAGAAGCGCGCGTTTTTCCTCGAGGACTCGGGCGCGTTCCAGTTCGGCTCCGACGACTTGATCCCGTTCTTCACGCGGCGCATCGGGCTCGACTCGACCGGCGGCGAGGTGCCTCTGACGGGCGCGGCGAAGCTCACCGGACAGTCCGAGCGTTGGTCCTTCGGCTTGCTCGACGCGCAAACCGACGCGACGAGTTCCGTCGACGGCGCGAACCTGTTTGCGGGTCACTTCTCGCAGAACCTGTTCGAGCAATCGGATGTCGGCGTGATCGCGACCTCCGGTGATCCCGACGGCAGCGGCGCAGCAGCGACCTACGGCGCCGATCTCAATTTGCGCACGACCGACTTCCTCGGCGATCGCACGTTGACGCTGTCAGGCTTCGTCGTCGCGAGCGATTCCGACGCTGCCGGCCGTGACCTCGCCGGAGCGACCGAGCTCAGCTATCCCAACGACGAGGTGCGCTGGAGCGTCGGCACGGCGTACGTCGGTCGCGACTTCGATCCGAAGCTCGGCTTCGTCGCGCGCACGGACATCCGCAGTCACGCGGCGAGCTTCGAGTACCGCCCGCGTTTGCACTCCGCGATTCGGCAGCTCGAATTCCAAGTCGAAGCGGAGTTGATCACCGACGTCGACGGCGCCACGCGCACGTGCGGCCTCGAAGTGCAGCCGTTCGGCGTCGAATTCGAGAGCGGCGACGCCATGCGGCTCGAACTCGAAGGCAACCGCGAGGTGCTGACGAAGCCCTTCGACATCCAGCCGAACGTGACCATTGCCGCGGGCGATCATCGCTTCGAGCGCGCGCGCTTCGAGATGGAGACTTCCGACAAGCGCGACTGGTCGCTCGTGTTCGACGTCACCGGCGGCGAGTACTGGGACGGCTACGGCGAGCAGGTGTCGACGGCGCTCGACTGGCGGGCGAGCGCGTACTTTCTCGCGGGAGCGGAGTTCGAACGCACCGACGCGCGGCTCGACGACGGCGACTTCATCGTGCACGTCGCGCGTTTGCGCTGCACGGTGCTCACTTCGCCGCGCGTTTCGTGGGCCAACCTCGTGCAGTGGGACGACGTCAGCGAGCAGATCGGACTCAACAGCCGGCTGTGGTGGATCCTTTCGCCGGGCTGCCAGGCCTTCGCGGTGCTGGAGCAAGGCTGGCTGCGCAACGGACCCGAGTTCGAGCCCACGCAGACGGATCTCGCGCTGAAGTTCGGCTACACGTTTCGCTTGTGAGCGCGCGCGCGCAGGTGCATTGCAACCTGCGGCGCGGCTTGCGTCACATCGATGACGATCGTGATCCAAGTCCCAGGCATGCGGCGCGTAGGAGCTTTTTTCCGCCCCGCGCGGCGGTTGCGAGTCGCAGTCGTGCGTCGAGTGTCACGGTCCGTCGTGTGCGTGCTGCGCCGCGCTTTTCAGCAATTTCGACGGCATTCGCGCGCCGGGAGCAGCCGAACCACGCGAGCGCTCGGTCGCACTTACTTCGAGCCTGAAACACGCCGCGTGCCGCACCGATGTCTCCAGCGCAGGTCCGCAAAAAGATTCCTGAGCCCGCCCGCAGCCGCTCGACGGCTCCGGCCGATAGGCGCCTTTCGGACATCAGGAACCCGGACACCCACATGGCTCAGGCTCGACACACCTCGCTCAGTCTTCGCACGCAGCTCGCCGGCCTCACCGCCGCTGTACACGCCTGCGATTCGACCGACTACTTCGCGACGACGAGGCTCGCGCAACAACTCTCGACCTTGCGCACGCAGCTCGAGACGGACC
>CAYHRR010000110.1:0-9732 GCA_964358875.1 uncultured Planctomycetaceae bacterium
CTAAACCAAGCCCGAGTGTGAGCTATCGCGTGGACCGTACTTGGGGGCTGGGTCATTCGCGGCGGAGATCTCGAACTTGATCTCGAGACCCTCGTCGCGTGTGGTTCTCGCGGCGCCGTCGAGTTGTCGCGTCGCGAAGCACAAGTGCTCGCCGCACTGGCTAGAGCGGGCACCCGGTCCGTGACGCGAGACGCGCTCGCTCGTGAGGTGTGGGAGCGCACCGATGCCAACGTCAACGATGCCATATACAAGACGATCCAGCGACTCCGGCACAGCCTACGATTCGTGGGCGCTACGACGGTGGAATCAAGCCACGGCATCGGCTGGCGTCTCACCTCACCGATCAAAGACGCATGACGGCGGCAGTGAATTCGGACACGAATGTCCGTTGCCCGCCGGCCGACTGTGAGGTTGGATCGAAGCGATGGAACGCCTCACGTGCTCGAGGCGGCCGCCAGCGTGCGGACGCCAGATTGGGCGGCGAGGCCACTCACGAGAGACCGGCAATCGAAACCAAAAATAACGGGGCATGCCACAGATGTCGCGAACGATCACTACCTGCATGCACTTGCTCGGAAGCGCCCTCCAAGTCGTGTGCGCTATGGCAATGACTGAACTTGCTCGGGCACAGCAGAGCGGGATTCAGTTCGGTATCAGCTGTTACGATGACTTGAACCGGTCAGTCGAGGGAACGCTAGCCCAGATTGATGCCCTTACAGGTTCGCCGGCGCTCATCATTGCAGACGAACAGGGCCGCACAGACCCTGTCGCAGTGGCGCCCAGCGCACCGGTCATCGTCACTCTGGCAGCGACGAGTTGCACTCGAGGCGTGACCCTAGGGCAGATGTACGCGATTCAGACCCCGCCGTTGCCTGCTGGCGTGACGACGTACTACTTCACGCAGCAGTTTCACCAGCCGATCGCATTGCCGACGTACATCAGCTCGGCCAAGCGCGCGTATGCGAAGCCCTATCACGATCGCTGGGTCATCGATCACACCGAGGGGGCCCAGACGATCGGGTTCCAGGCTCACGTGGCGATCCTGTTGACCAACCGCGAGATCGACGGCTATGCCAACTACGAAGCCGTGCAGTTCACCTCTCCATCCGATCCGTACAGCGTCGGCGTGATGGTGCGTAGTCGCGATGTCGACCTCGGTGACCACAACTTCGTCATGTCGGTGGACTGCAAAGGGCACGAGTTTAACATCGCGCCGAGCGTGGATTGCTACATCGTGCGGGGATCGACACTGCCGACACCGCCGACCCTTTCTGCTCGGGTAGTGTTCTGGGAAGGCGAAGTCGCGACTATGCTTCTGTCCGGCCAACTCGAGCGTGGCGATAACCTGTTCTTGCTTCGGACTGCCGGCGGAACGAAGGCCACAGAGCGTCTCCTCTCAGCGCCGCCGGAGCTTGAGATTCCTCCGCCGACATCGGCGGCGTTGCCGGCAGACTGCCAACCCGTGTGCCCACCGGAGGACGGAACTTGGAGCTGCACAATCGATCCTCCCAGCGGCACCAACGGCTGCTATGCGCCCGTCCTCCTCCGCGGTCCCGACTGTGGGTACGGGAGCTCCTTCGAAGGCAAGAGAGTCTGCGGCGACAGCGGCAGCGGCGAAGATGTCGAGACGGGCTGGAGCTTCGGCGGGTCCGTAGCTGTAACGTTCAAGAAGTTCGGACTCACATGGGAAGGCACGGGTGAGTACGAGTGGCACGTATCTCGGACGCGGCATCTGGTCTGCGGTGATGGGTTGACGTGTGGTGAAGAGCCAAACACGTACCATTCAGGACAGTGCAAGCAATTGTGCCGCAAAGTCGTCCACTGCACGGCGACGTACCGAGTCGAGCGCGACGGCTTCGAGACGGAGTGGATTAACCCCGAGCGTATGTCGCGACGGAGAATCCCATGTGCGGAGAAGGAGACCGTGGAAGTGAGCTGCGATGATGACGGCACGAGTGATGGCGTGTGCAACCGTGCGTGTGACTAGGTGGTGCTCGCGGAACGCCGCTTCGCGGTCGGCGATCGCTTACTGCGAAGCAGTCGTTCCCGGCCGACCAGGTACGTGACGCCGGCAAGGAGCGCGAAGGCGGTGATCGCCACCGCATCGCTCTGGGTGACCCAGTTCAGCGTGGCCTCGACAAAGCTCGGCGATTGTCCCGCATCCGCGAGCTGCTCAGCGCTCCTTGCGACCCGCTCGGTGACGTTAATCGATGATGCGAAGCGCTCGAAGGTTCCACTGACGATCAAGCCAACCATCCCGGCTATCGCTCCACCTGCGATCAGGCCGGAGCTGAACAGCACGGCCGGTGAAGCGTCGCTCTCGGCGTCGGACTTCTTGCCTTGTTTCCTCTCGACCAGCCAGCGCACGAGTCCGCCGACGAAGATCGGCGACGAGGCCGACAGTGGCAGGTACACGCCGACCGCGAAGGGCAACGCGGAGACGCCGCACAGCTCCATCACGATTGCGATGAACACGCCCAAGATCACGAGCCCCCAGGGCAGCTTGCGCGTGAGGATGCCGTCGATGACGAGCCACATGAGGCGCGCTTGCGGCGCGTCGAATTTCTTCACTTCGCCGCCGTGAATCTCCTCGAGCTTCAACTGCGGTTGATCGTGCGCCTTGCCGTAATTCTCGACCGCCGCGCCGAGCGCAACGACTTGCGCCGGAGTCGGCGCCGCGGGCACGTCGATGCCCGCGATCTGGGGATCGACGAAGTAGCGCGTCGAGGCGTTCTCGTCCTTCCATTCGATGACACGCTTGCCGGCTGTGCGCGCCGCTGCGAGTTGTTCGGGCCGCGCATCGCGCTGGCCGATCACGCCGTTGATGCCCGGATCGACGAGGTAACGAATCGCTCCTTGATCGTCGACGAGGTAGCGGCCCGGCTGCACGACGTAGGCTCCGCTCGCGTCGCGTGGCGCATTTTCCGCGATGAAGTGCACCACGTTGTACTCGCCGCCGTCGCGCTCCGCGTCCGGCCCATGCAGCGTGTCGCGACTCTCGAACAGCTTGCGGTCGACGCGGTACTCGATGTTGCGCGCCGCGTAGACCGTTTTCGAGCCGTCGAACAGCTTGAGCGTGCCTCCGATCACGAGCGCGGAGCACAAGGCTCCGATCAAGATGCCGATCTGCTGCTTGCTCGGCGTCGCGCCGACCAGGAAGCCGGTCTTGAGATCTTGCGCCGTCGTGCCGCCGTTCGAGGAGGCGATGCACACGACCGCCGCAATCGAAAGCGCGGCGACGCGATCGATGGGCGAGGTCCAGTTGAAGGCCAAGAAAATCAGGCAGGTCAGCAAGAGCGTCGACAGCGTCATGCCCGAGATCGGATTCGATGACGAACCGATCTCGCCGGTGAGCCGCGACGACACCGTCACGAACAAGAAGCCGAAGACGAGGATCATCAGCGCGGCGGGCAGTGACACGTGCAACGACGGCAGCAACATCAGTCCGCCGAGCAGCACGAGCGAGCCGAGCACCACGATCCACATCGGCAGATCGCGATCGGTGCGCTCGATGCTGACCGTCGCGTCTTTACCTGCAGTCAAGCTCTTGAAGCCCGCGATGAACGCGCCGGCGATCGTCGGCATCACGCGCACGAGGCTGATGATGCCGCCGGCGGCGACGGCTCCCGCGCCGATGTAGAGCACGTACGCCTTGCGGATCTCGCCCGGCGACATGTCGTGAATCAACTTCGTCGCCGGGAACATCGGCGCCGCGAGCGAGTCGCCGAAGATCGCGATCGCCGGGATCAGCACGAGGTAGGCGAGCACGCCGCCGGCGCACATCACGCTCGCGATCTTCGGGCCGATGATGTAGCCGACGCCGAGCAACTCCGGCGCGCACTCCATCGACACCGAGCCGCCCTTGAAGAAGCCGAGCGTGCGTTCGGGAATCGATTTGAAGAGGCGCAATCCGCCGTCGCCGTTGAGCAGCTTGAACAGGAAGCCCAGGCCGAAACCGCTGAACACGGTCTTCGCCGTCGTGCCGCCCTTCTCGCCGGCGATCAACACCTCCGCGCACGCCGTGCCCTCCGGGAAAGCGAGCTTGCCGTGCTCCTTCACCACGAGTCCGCGCCGCAACGGAATCATCATCAAGATGCCGAGCAACCCGCCAAGCACCGACACGGTCAGCACGCGCGTCAGATCCATCTCAAAGCCGAGCAGCATCAAGGCCGGCATCGTCGCCGCGACGCCGAAGGCGATCGACTCGCCCGCGGAGCCCGTGGTCTGCACGATGTTGTTCTCGAGGATCGTCGCGCTGCGCGTGCCGAAGGCCTTCGAGATCCAGCGGAAGATCGAGATCGACATCACCGCGATCGGGATCGACGCGCTGATCGTCATGCCGATCTTGAGCGCGAGGTACAGCGACGCCGCGCCGAACAAGATGCCGAGCACCGTGCCGACGAGCAGCGGACCCGGCGTCAGCTCGGGAATGATCTGCGCGGTGGGGACGAACGGTTTGTGTTGACCAGGCTCGCTCACGCTGCGCACTCCGCGTTGGGACTTCGAACTCCTGCGAACGCGCGGGAGTCTAGCGGCGCGCGTGGCTGTGGTCGCGCGCGCTGCTCACTTGCGGCGCCGCGCGAAACGCGGCAATGTCACCCGCCATGGACAGGTCGCTCGTGTCGCTCGCGGCCGGATTCGCGCTGTTTTGTTGGTTGTGCGCCGGCTGCGGCGAGCAACGGGCGGCCGTCGATGCACCGCTCGCGGCCGCGCCCGTGTCGATCGATTCGCCGCGCGTCGAGGCACCCCTGTCGCCGCCGCTCGTCGGCGGACGCGTCGTCGATTTGTACGGGGCACCGCTGGTCGGTGTGCGCGTGCTCGTGCGCGTGCCGTCGGACACTCGCCCGCTCGGCGCCGCACAGACCGATCAGCGCGGCGAGTTCGAGATTCTCGGCACGAGCGCGGCCGAGTTCTTGCGGATCGAAATTCGCTCACCGCAATGCGAGGACTACGTGGCGAACGACGTGCCGAGCGGGTCGCTCGGTCGGCTGCTCACCGTGCGACGTCGCACGATGCTTCACGGCCGCGTGCTGAACGCGGACAGCAGCGTGCCCGCGCAACTCGAGCTCGCAGCGCGCTTCACGGACCTGACCGCGCTCGTGCCCGAAGTCCGCACCACGACGAGCGCCGACGGCTCGTTCGACTTCGTCCTGCCGCGGGTCGGCACCTATGAATTGCTGGTCGAGGTCGCGGATTCCACGCGTCAAGTCGTCGCGGTAGTCACCGCCAAATTCGGCGCGAACTCGCCCGACAAACTCGATCCGGTCGTCGTGCCCAACGTTGCGCCGCCGATCGAAGTCAGGCTGCGCATCGTCGATGTGAACGGCGTGCGCGTCGAGCACGCACGCATCTTCGGAGTTCGCGGCGAGCGCGGTCCGCACGAATACGAGCCGCTATCGGGTGTGTTCGAGTTCGCCGCGGTCGGCGACGGCTTCGTGATTCGCGCGTCGGGCAAGCTCGCCGTGCGCGTCGCAAGTCCGCGCGCCGAAGAACTCGTCGTGCTCGAGGACGCACCGCGCATTCCGATCGTGCTCGACCGCGCGCTCACGCGTCCCGAGAGCGCGCACGTGCTGCACGCCAAGCTGTCGCTGCTCCAGGCGCACGCCGGCGCGCACGCCGACGCACTCGGCCATCTCGGTGCGTTCAACCACGAAGTGCGCTGCGATCCGGGCGACGCCGCGGGTGGCTCCGGCGTGTTCGAAGTCGCCGGCGTGTACGCGCTCTCGTTCAGCGCGCGCTGGAGCGGCGCGGGCGGCGTGTTCGACCAACGCGAGTTGGAGCCCGCCGAGGATTGCCGCTACATCACGATCGCCGAGCCGTGGCCTACCGAAATCGTCGTGACGCCCGACCGCGTGAGCTACGAAGCGTGGCTCGACTCGCATTGAGCCTTGCCGCGCCGCCGCGCGCTGCGCACTCTCTCTCGCCTTCGATGCGATCCGACCACGCGCGCCTCTCGCTGTTCACCGCCGCTTCGTTCGCGGTGCTCGGCGTGCATTTGCCCTTCTGGCCGAAGTGGCTCGAAGCGCGCGGCATGAGCACCGAGCAAATCGGCGCGATCGGAGCCGCGTGGGCGGTGACGCGCGGCATCACGACGCCGGTGTGGGCGCACTTCGTCGACATGGGCGGCCGGCGCAAGCTGTGGAGCGTCGCGCTCGCCTTCGGCGCGCTGTTCGCCTTCGCGCCGTTCGTCGCGTTGCACACCTTCCAGGCCTTTCTCGCGCTGACCGTTGTGTTTTGCATCCTGCACGCCGCAGTGCTGCCGCTCGGAGAAAACCTGATCGTGCTGTTCGCGCGCGAACGCGGATTTTCTTACGGCGCGGTGCGCATGTGGGGCTCGATCTCGTTCGTCGCGGTGAGCTGGATCGCGGGCCTCGCGCTCAGCGACGGGCACGTCGAGCGCGCCTACCTGCTCGTGATGATCTGTCTCGCCGCTGGAGCGCTCGCCGCGTGCGCGATGCCCAGCGTTCCGAGTGCGCCGCGCAGCAGCACGACGCGCCTTCCGATCGGCGAGCTGCTGCGTCGACCGGCTGTCGTCGCGGCGCTCGCGGGCAGCGGCATCGTGCAAGCGAGCCACGCGACCTACTACGTGTTCTCGACTTTGCATTGGACGAAGGCGGGCCATTCGACCGGCGTCGTCGGTGCGCTGTGGGCGGAGGGCGTGGTCGCGGAAGTGCTGCTGTTCGCCGCTGCGTCGCGATTGCGCGCGCGCTTCAACGAGTCGATGTTGATGTGGGTCGCGGTGCTCGGCGGTTGCGCGCGTTGGATCGCACTGGCCCTGTCGACCGACCTCTACGTGCTCGTCGGCGCGCAATGGCTGCACGCGTTGTCGTTTTCCGCCGCGCACGTCGCGACGATGAGCTTCATCGCGAGCCGCGTACCGGCCGAGCATTCGGCGAGCGCGCAGAGTTT
The DNA here is from genome assembly GCA_964358875.1 of uncultured Planctomycetaceae bacterium. Classification (GTDB taxonomy): domain Bacteria; phylum Planctomycetota; class UBA1135; order UBA1135; genus CAYHRR01. Next base: position 6,910 of record CAYHRR010000110.1, read on the forward strand.
GTACGGCGCTTTCAACATCGCCTCGCACGCGCTCGCGCTGGCGTGCGTGACCAAGCTGTTCGCCGATCACGGCGGCGCGGCGTTCTGGCCGATGATCGGCGTCGCGTTGCTCGGTGGAACCGTCGCGATGTGGGGGATGCGCCGAGCGCCTGCGCTGGCTTGAGCGTCAGCGCAAGCGCCAAGCCGACCACCGTGCGTTCGACGCGTCTGCTGCGCGTCCGTGCGTGAGCTTCGCGCGCAATTCGGCGCATTGAGCTTGAGCCTTCGGCGGGGGAGCGTTGGGCATCACGAGCCAACGCTGCGCTGCGCCGAGCCCGATCTGCTGCGCCAGCGCGTCCGGACGCGAGTCGTCCGCGCTCGCGATGGGGCAGGTGCTGCGCCATGCGTAGAGATCGACGGCGAGATCGAGCGCGAGCGTGCTCGGATGCACGACGAACGCGCCGTTGGGAACGAGCGACGCGATGTCCGCGCCGCATTCGTCCGGCATGGCGATCTCGGGCGCCGCAGCGCCGGTCGACGATTCGCTCGCGTCACGTGCGCGTGCTGCATAGCGCAGCTCGTTGGTGCGTTGAATGCCGAACAGACCGAGCGTGCTGACCGCGACGACGAGCGGCGCGAGACCGGCGCGCAACTTCGCGAGGCGCGGCGCGAGCGCTTCGAAGCTCAGCGCTGCGAAGGCGAGCAAGCCTGGCGCGAGAAGAATCAGCGGCGCGGGCGACGCATGGCCTGAACAAGCGCACGCGTAGGCCACGCCGCCGAGCGTCAGCGGCCATGCGACGTTGCACGAGCGCGTGGCGATGCTCCGCAGCGCGAGCACGACGCCGACGGCGGCGACGACGAGCATCGGAAGCGTGAAAGCGTCGAGCACGTGTTGAAGCGACCACTCGCTCAGCGGTGTCACGACGTCGATCGCGTTCGTGAACGGCGCGCTGGTCGAGCGACCGAGCCGCTCCGCGACGTGGCGCGCCCACATCGCATGCGCGGTCAGCGGAAGAGCCGCTGCGAGCAACGCGCCGCCGACGATGGTCCACGCGCGCGCGAGCGTGCCCGACAGCGCTGCATGCACGACGACGGCTCCGGCAAAGCACAACGAAGCCCAAGACATGCAGCCGCCAAGCGCGAAAGCCACGAGCGTCAGTCGTGCGTCACGCGTGTTCGCGCTGCGCGTCCAGCGCGCGTAACCGGCGACGCCGAGCAATGCGCACAGTGCGGCAGGTCCTTCGCTTCCAACGAGCGTGGCGTACAGCGCGAGCACCGGCGTCGCTGCTGCGAGCGCCAGTCCGACGAGCGCAGCGCCGACGCCGAGGCTGTAGCGCAGCGTCCACCACAGCGCGAGCAACACGCCGACGTGAACGACGACGAACGGCAGACGCACAGGCCACTCCACACCGCGCGGCGCGCGACCCGCGAGCCACGCGTCGTCCCAATCGCGCGGCGACAAGATGTCGATCGACTTGTAGGCGACCCATGCGACGAAGGCCGATGCTGCGTCGTCGACGAGCCAAAAGCGCGGCTGGTCCCAGACGCGCTGCTCGACATCGTGACGCTCACCGAGCTCGAGGTTCACGATCGGATAGCCGCCGGCAGCGCCGAGGCCGAGGCGTTCGAAGTTGAGCGCCGCGAGCGTGGATTGCGCGCCGCGGCGGCCTTCGAGCGCGCGGTCGAAGGGTCGCGTGAAATCGCGCAGACGCGGCACGAGCGCGGCGAGCACGATCAACACGACGGCAAGTCGTTCGAGCCGACCCGACTTCGCCGTCGGCGCTGTGGCGGAGGCCGCGCGCAAGCTAGCTGCCGCGTTCGATGCGCGTCATGAGTGCGGGCAAGCGCTGCGGATCGCTCGTGTCGGCGTAGCTCTCGCGCCCGCGATGCACGAAGGCGCGCGCAGCTCCGCCTTCGTAACCGGGCAGCCCGAGTTTCTCGAGCAGCGCGCGTTGGCGTTCGGGATCGATCAACTGCACGACGCGACTGGCGACATAGGGCGCGAGAGCCGCTCGTTGCAGCGCGCGCGTGTCGGCGCGTTCGCGCGGACCGACCACGGTCACGTGCACGGGCGGATGCAGCCACAGGTCGACCGCACGCGCGTAACCGGCGACGACCTGTCCGCCGGAGCGGTAATCGAGCGCGAAGGACGCGAGCGTTTCGTGCGCGACGTCGGCCCACTCGGACTCGCGCGTGAAGTGCGCCAGGCGCAGCAACGCCTCGGCCATCACCGAGTTCTCGAGCAGCGAACGCACGCGCCGGCGCAGCGAACCGCGCGCGCCCGGATCGTGACGCATGTCCCAGAAACCGCCGTGCTCACTGCGCAGCGTCGTGACCGTCGAGCGCGCCAGCGTGCGCGCAGTGTCGAGGTACTCGCTGTCGCCGGTGAACTGCACCGCGTCGATCAAGGCGCGCAGACCATAGGCCTGGTCGGTCAACATGCCGGGCAAGTGATAGGTGCCGTCCCAATAGTGGTAGAAACCGTCGCGCTCGTCGTGCATTTCGTCGCGCAAGAAACGCAGCGTGCGCAGGGCTTGAGCGCGCGGTTCGCTGCGTTCGAGCACCACGCTCGCTTTGAGCAGCGACGAGACCGCCATCGCGTTCCAGTTGGCGAACACCGTCGCGTCGCAGGGCGGTGCTCCGTGCGCGCGGCGCGCGGCGGGCGTCGTCAAGTGCGCGTAGGCGGGATCCGCGTCTTGGCTGCCGCGAAACGCGCCGGTCTCCGGGTCGAGCAGCGTCGTCGTCAGAAAACTCAGGATGTCCTCGGCCGTTGCGCGAAAGCTCGCGTCGCCGAGCGCCTGGAAGCTCTCCAAGTAGGCGAACAAGCGCTGCGCATTGCTGTCG
>CAYHRR010000111.1:0-6959 GCA_964358875.1 uncultured Planctomycetaceae bacterium
CGTCGCCTGCTTCGACGCGCTACCGCTGACCTACGCGCCGGAGTCGAACTGCTACTTCTCGCCGCTCAAGCTGCTCGAAGCGATGGCTTGCGGTGCCGTGCCGCTCGTTCCCGACCTCGGCGACCTGTGCGAAGTGATCGAGCACGGACGCGCCGGCCTCGTCGTTCGCGCCGGCGACGCGCACGCGCTCGCCGATGCCGTCACAACGCTCATCGACCAACCCCAGTTGCGCTCGCGCCTCGGCTCTGCGGCCATCGCGCGCGCGCGAGCGCGCACATGGACGCACGTGGCGCGCGAAATCCTCGCGCACGCAGGCGGAGTTCACGTCCCGTGAAGCTCCTCCAACGATGGTCCGCGAGCTTCGCCCTCGCACGTCGCTTCGCGCCGGATCTCGCGGAGCACAAGCTGCGGCTCGGCGGCGTGCTCGCGCTCTCTTTGCTCGTCGCCGCGACGCAAGTCGTGCTGCCGTGGCCGACTCAGTGGATCTTCGACCGCGCGCTGATCCGCAAGCACGAGTACGCGCACGACCCGTCGTTCTACGTGTGGACCGGCGCGCTCGCGTTGCTCGTGCTCGTCTTGATTCAAGCCGCAGTCGGCTACGTGACGGCGCTAATGACAGCCGATGTCGCGCATCGCGTTGCACGTTCGATCCGTTTGCGGCTGTTCCATCACCTCGCGCAACTCTCGCCGCGCTTCTTCGCGAAGCACAAGTCGGGCGACTTGCTCGTGCGCCTCATGGGCGACGTCGGCATGGTGCGCGGCGCTTTGGTCGAAAGCTCGACCGAGCTGATGACGCGCGCGCTGTGGGTCGGCGGAACGGTCGCGGTGATGCTGTGGGTCGACTGGCTGATGACGGTCGTGCTGTTCACGGTGCTGCCGTTCGTCGCGTGGGTCGTTCGTTCGAGCACGAGCAAGATCGAGATCCAAGCGCGCAAGGCGCGTCGCAAGGAGGGCGCGCTCGCGGACTTTCTGCAGGAAGCGTTGGCAGCCGGCGAAGTGATTCAGTCCTTGGGGCGCACTGGAGCCGTCGTGCGCAAGCTGGCTTCGTCGAGTCGCACGAGCGAACGCGCCGAGCTCAAGTCCGCGAAGCTCTCGGCCTCGCTGTCGGGCTCCGTGCACGCGCTTCTCGGCGTCGGAGTGGCGATCACGATCGCGATCGGTAGTTGGCGCGTCGCCCAAGGAAGTCTCAGCGCGGGCGAGCTGCTCGTGTTCATCTCCTACGTGCGCGGATTGCTGAAGCCCGTGCGCTCTGCGTCGCGCAATTCCGAACGACTCGCCAAGGGCGCCGCGTGTGCCGCGCGCATCGTTCAAGTGCTCGACGAGCCGATCGCCGTCCGCTCCAAACCCGGAGCGCCCGCGGCGCCGGAGTTTCCGCGCCAGTTGGAATTCTGCGCCGTCGACTACCGCTACGACGCGGAACGAGCGGCGCTGCAAGGCTTCGACCAGTGCTTCGTGCGCGGTGAGTTGACCGGCGTGTTCGGGCGCAGCGGCGCCGGCAAGTCGACGCTCGCAGCACTCGCGCTGCGCCTTTTCGATCCCGATGCCGGCGCGGTGAAACTGGACGGCATTGCGCTCACGGAGTTCGAGCTCGTGTCGCTTCGCGATCGCTTCGGCCTGTGCTTGCAACGTCCGGTGCTGCTCGGCGACACGATTCGCGAGAACCTGCTGCTCGGTCGACCCGACGCGACCGACGCGATGCTGCACAGCGCGCTGCACGACGCGGGGGCAGCGGATTTCGTGCGCGCGCTGCCGCAGGGGCTCGAAACGCCGCTTGGATCGGGCGGTGCGGGACTCAGCGGCGGACAGGAGCGACGCATCGCGCTCGCGCGCACGATGCTGCGCGACGCGCCGATCTTGATCGTCGACGAACCTTTCGCAGGCCTCGACCGGGGCGTTGCGCTGCACGTGCTCGCTGCGCTGCGTGAGCGCGCCGCGCGAGGCATCGTCATCGTCATCGCGCACGAGATCGAATTCCTCGCACAGTACGACCGCGTGGTGTTCGTCGACGAGGGTCGCGTGCGTGCCAACGGTCGCCACGACGAGTTGCTTCGAGACAGCGCGCACTATCGCGAGGTCGTCGCGCACGACCTCGAGGTGCTCGCGTGATCGGACTGCGCCGGCATCGACGCGACGCGCGGCTGTGCGAGCGCTTCGGAACGCTGCGCGCGCCGAGCGAAACCGAAGTCGTCGAGCGCGTGGCGCGGCATCTCGTGATCAACGGTGCGCCGCCGACGCACGCCGAGTGGACCTATGCGCGGTGGAAGCCGGGCACGGCGCTGACAGTGGCGCACGAAGTCACGTTTGCCGACGGATCGGCGTGCACGATCGTGAGCAAGCAACACGCCGGCGAGAAGCTCGACGCTCCGCGTCCGTACGACGGACTCGAGTCGGCGTTGCGCGCGCACGCGATCGTGCCCGAGCTTCGTGCGACGTTGAGCAGCTTCCCGCACGATCGCGAGTTGCCCGGGCTCGAGCGTTGCTTCGACATGCGCCGACTCGCGAGGCACGTCGACGCGCACGCGCTGTTCGGCACGCTGCGCATGCGTCCGGGCCCGTCGAAAGTGACGACGCTGCGTTACAAGCCCGAGCGTCGCGCCGTGCTCATGCTCGCGCTGCGCTTGCGTGAACGCGACGACGCGCCGCGCGAGTCGGCGCAGCTCATCGTCCGTGTGCATCCGGAGGATGTCGCCGCGCGCATCGCAGAGACGCGGCGTGCTTTCGACGCAGTTGCGACGCAGGGGCTCGCTCCACGACTGCTCGCAGCCGACGAGCGCGGCGGCGTGTTGTTCGAGGAGTGGTTCGACGTCGCAGCGTTTGAGCCCGATGTCTTCGATCACGCGCGGACTGCGGGCGCGCTGCTCGCGCAACTGCACGCCTTGCCGTGCACGAGTGTCGCGCACGCGGAGCGCGTCGAAGCCTTCGACGAATGGAGAGCAATCGTTCCGCAGTTCGAGGGCATCGAGTCGTTGTGGCACGACACGCCTTCGCACGACGCAAGCTGGATTCACGGCGATTTCCACCCCGATCAGGTCGCTGCGTTGCGCGCAGGCGGTTACTGCCTCCTCGACCTCGACGCACTTGTTGTCGGCGCACCGACGAGCGACCTCGCGTCGTGGATCGCCGATCACGTGGCTGCGACGGGCGTCGAGTGGCGCGACGCTGCTCGGCCGCTGCTCGACGCGTATGTCGACGCAGGCGGCGCCGTACCCGACGAGCGCGCACTCGCTCGCGCCGTTGCGCGAGCGCTCGTGCGGCTCGCGGCCGGGGCCTTGCGTCGCTTGCAATGGGGCGCGACCGAACTCGCGCGCGAGCGCCTCGATCTGGCGCGCTCGATCGCAAGTGTTCGTGCGCCGACGCAGCGAGCCGACGTGCGCGTCGACGAGCAAGCGGTCGTCGAGCGCATGGAGCTTGGCAAGGACGCCGCTGTGATCGTCACCGAGTCCGTCGGCGGCGTGCGACGTTGGTGCGAGTTGCGCAACGGCTCGAGGAGCGTTCTTTCGCCGTCGAACGATCCCGCACTTGCTTTGGCCTCGCATCTGCGCGAGCTCGAAGGAGCGAGCCGCGTCGACGTGCTCGCGTACCGGCCTTCGCGACGCCTGACCGTGCGCTGTCACGGCGACGACGGGACGCGCGTGATTCTCAAGGGCTATCGCCGCGGACGCGACGTCGACATGGCACGCAACCACCGCGCAGCGACTGCTTTGACGATGGGTGGGACGCTTCGCTGCGCGAAGTTGCTCGAACACGACGTCGAACACTGCGCGCTTGTTCTCGAAGACCTCGGCGGATGCACGCTGGAACTCGGCACGCTCGATTTGCGACGCTTGACGCATTTCGGCGAGGACCTCGTGCGTTTTCAGCACGCAGCGAGCGCGACGCCGTTGCGCGAGCACGAGCATGCCGACGAGCTGCGACGCATCGACGAATTGGCGGCGCGAGCTACGACCCTTGGCTGCGCGCGCGTTGCCGAATGGGACGCCACGCGACAAGCGATCGAGGCTGCGCTGCGCCGACTCGGCGCGCCGGCGTTGGTGAACTCCCACGGCGACCTGCACGACGGCCAGCTGCTGGAGCTTGGCGACACGCTCGGGTTGATCGACTTCGACATGCTGTGCCGCGCCGACGAGGCTCGTGACGTCGGCAATTTCCTCGCGCATCTCGAACTGCGGCGGCTGCAAGGCGCCGAAGGCCTCGATCCCGAATATGTGGCCGAACTACGCAGCGCGCTTCTGCGCGCGATTCCGCGGCAAACCGCTGACTTCGCGCGTCGGCTCAGTTTCTACGAGGGCTCCGCTTTCGCGCGCCTGTCGTTCGTTTACGCCCTGCGTCCGCCGTGGGCGCATCTCTCAAACGCGCTCGTGCAACGCAGCGCTGAGCTCGTGCAAAAGGTACTCGTATGAATCGGCATCGATGGTTTGCTCTCGTGCTCGCAATCACGGCGCTGTGCGCTGCTCCTTCGAGCGCGCAAAGCGTCGGCGAATTGACTGTCGGTCACTGGATCAAGGTGAAGGGCGAGCTTGGAACCGACGGCGTGCTCGTCGCGAGCGAAGTGGAAGTGCTCGCGCCCGACGACGAGTCGTTGACAGGAACGATCGAGGCGCAGTTGACGCCGACGCGCTTTGTGTTGCTCGGCCAGGAAGTTCACGTCTCCGCGAGCACCGAGTGGCGCGGTCTCGCCCCGGGTGCGTTGAAGGGCGCGCGCGTGAAGGTGGAAGGCGACTATCACGGACTGCGCAAGTTCTCCGCCAACGTCGTGGCGCGCCGCGAGCCCGGCCGTGACGCGCTCGAAGGTCGCATCGATCGCATCGACGCGCGAGCCGACGGAATCGATGTAGCGCTGATGCGCTACGTCGTGCGCATTCCGAAGATCGCGAAGATTTCGAGCAGCGCAGCACTCGCATCGCTTGCACTTGCGCCTGAGCGCCGTGTCGACGTGACGCCGACGCAACAACGCGACGAGGACGACGCGCTGCGCGGATCCCTGCACGTCGGCGACGTGACCATCGGCGGCCAAGTCGAGTTCAAGCATGCGGCTGTGCGCGAGCAGGACCTCGACACCACGCGGCGCGACGCGCGCGACGACACCGAGACGTCACTGCGCCTCGAGGCGGCTTGGGAGCCGAGCGACGCGTTTTTCGTGCTCGCGAGCGCGCGCGTGCGCGACTACCGGCGCGTCGACCAGGACAGTCTCGACGAGCGTGACACGGCGGCCGTGCTTACCGAGGGCTATGTGTATTGGCGCGACGCGCTCGCGTCGGGCTGGGACGTGCAAGCCGGACGCCAGGACTACGACGAGCGCCGCGAGTGGATCTACGACCAGAATCTCGATGCGCTGCGCGTCGTGCGCAGCAGCGTGAACTTGCGCATGGAGCTGTCGCTTTCGACGAGCCTGTCCGATGCGAGCGCGCACGATCAGGACACGACCAACTGGCTCGCGTACGTGTCGAACAACGATTACGACAAGCACCTCGCCGCGTATTGCCTCACGCGCGACGATCGCAACACCGGCGACATCGCGACGCACGTCGGTGCGCGCGCCTACGGTGCATGGATGCCGGGTTGCGACACGTGGGCCGACGTTGCGTACCTGTTCGGCGAAACAGGCGTCGACGAGGTCGGCGCCTACGGGTTCGACGTCGGCGCGACGTGGACGCCCTGGGTCGACGGGCCGTGGTTCACAGCGGGTTTCGCGCACGGCTCCGGCGGCGGAATCGACGACACGTTCCGACAAACCGGACTCAACGACAACACCGACAAGTTCGGCGGCACGACCTCGTTCCAGTACTACGGCGAGCTGCTCGATCCCGAACTGAGCAACTTGTCGATCGTGACGCTCGGCGTCGGTGCGGAGATTGCCGCGCGAACGTCGCTCGATCTCGTCGTGCACGGTTATGAACAGGACGTCGCCTTCAACCGGCTCGTCAACAGCGGCGTGCGCAAGCAACCCGACGGCGTACACACGGACGTCGGCGTCGAAACGGATCTTGTGCTCGGCTGCAAGGCGCTCGAGAACTGGATGTTCGAAGGTGTCGTCGGCTGCTTCACGCCGGGCGGCGCGTTTCCGGGCGGCGACGAGGCCTGGTTGTTCCGCGTGCAAGCGCGCTACCAATTCTGAGGTCCGCGATGAAACTCTCCATGTCGTGCGCGAGCCTCGCGCTTGTCGTCGTCGGTGCGTGTTCACGAGCGAGCGACGCCGCGTCGCACCGCGCTCCGAACGTGATCGTGATCTGCATGGACACCGTGCGCGCGGATCATCTCGGCTGCTACGGCCACACGGAACATCCGACGACGCCGCGGCTCGACGCACTCGCCGCAGAATCGACGCTGTTCGAAGACGCTTCGGCGGTCGCGGGTTGGACGAAGCCGTCGGTGCCGTCGTTCTTGACGGGCACGTATCCGCTGCAGCACGGCGTTTACGAAGGCAGCGCGCGCGGCGAGGTCGGCAAGGTGACCGACACGCTGCCTGCGGCGTCGACGACTTTGGCGGAGGTGTTTCAGGCGAATCGCTATGCGACCGCGGCCTTCATCCGCAACGCGCAGCTCAAGCGCGGCAACGGCTTCGAGCAGGGCTTCGCGACGTACGACGACGATGCGGGTGACGCTCGCGATATTCGCTGGCGCGCGCAGGACTGGCTCGAGACGCGCGATGCGACGCAGCCGTTCTTCCTTTACCTGCACTTCCTCGATGCTCACTGGCCCTATGCCGTGCCCGACGAATACGCGGGCAAGTTCACGCCGCTCGAAGGCACGAGCGAGTTTCGCGGAAGCGACTCGCGCGCGCTGCGCGACGCGATCAACAACGGCGAGCGCACGTTGAGCGCGACGGAACTCACGGCGCTGCGCGCGCTCTACGACGGCGCGCTGCGTTCCATCGACGATCAACTCGCGACGCTGTTCGCGTACCTGGAGCGACGCGGCGACTGGGAAGACACGATCGTGTGCGTGATCGCCGATCATGG
>CAYHRR010000111.1:6969-9574 GCA_964358875.1 uncultured Planctomycetaceae bacterium
CGGGCACGGCCTGTACGAGAATCTGCTGCACGTGCCGTGGATTTTGCGCGTGCCCGGTCGAGCCCCGGAACGCGTGGCGACGCCGGTGAGCTTGATCGACTTGTTTCCGACGGTGCTCGGTGCCGCCGGTGCTTCCGGAATCACGCGCAGCGAAGGTCTCGATCGTCTGAACGATCGCAGCGCGCGCGCCATTCTCGCGGAGCACAAGGAGCCCGGCGCGTACCAGCAATCGCTGCGCTTCGAGGACGACAAGTTGGTGCGGCGCTTCGAGTGCGAACGCGAGGCGCCGTCGGAAGCGCTCGCCGCTGCGGCTTCGATCGGCATGCGCTACGAAGCCGAACTCGACGCAGACTCAACGCTCGAGGCGCGCGCACGACGCATGACGCCGAAAGCTGACGGTGCCGGCGCCGCGGTCGAGCTGAAGGGCCGGCTCGACGCGCGCGACGGCGAGTGGATCGAAGTCGCGGGCCTGCGCGCGCGCGTGTCGAGCGCGACGGAGCTGTACGGAAACGTGTCGACGACGACGGGCGCCGCTTCCGCGCTCACGACCGGCAGCGCATCCGCGCTCACGATCGGCGCTGTCGTGAAGATCGTCGGCGAAGTCGAGGCCGGCGAACTGTCGGCGCGACGCATCAAGCTGTACGACGCGAGCGAGTCGAGCGATCCCGAGTTGCGCGGCACTCTGACGGCGTTCGACGGAGCACGCGCGCAACTGGGCGGGCTGTGGATCGCCGTCGACGCGAAAACGAAATGGGAGCTCGCGAAGGCGGAGAGCTCGTCGCCGGTATTGTCGCGCGAACGACTCGTCGAACTCGTCGAGGATCCCGCGAGTCGCGCCTCGCTGGCCACGACGCTGCGCTGCTACGACCTGTCCCATGACGCGCGCGAACTCACGCCGTTCGATTGCGCAAGCAGCAGCCCGCTCCTGCGCGCGCTCGACACGGCCGGTCGCGATTGCGTGAGGCGGCGCGTCTTCGGCGGCACGGATCGCACGGTGCTCGGAGCCGAAGCTGTCGACGCGCTTCGCGAACTCGGCTACGTGCGGTGACGACCTGGCGCGCGGGCGAACGCGCGCGACGCGCATCGCGTTCGACTGCACTGAGCTTCCGAAACGCGCTGCGCCGGCGAACGCGCGACGCTCAGTCCTCGCTGACGTCGCCGCCGGTCATGCCCCAGTCCTTCAAGCGTTGATAGACCTTTGCGCGCGAAATGCCGAGCAGCACGGCGGCCTTGCGCTTGTCGTCGCCGGCGACGGAAAGCGCGTGCAGAATCGCCTCGCGCTCCAGTTGCTCCAGCGGTTTGACGGCCCCGGAGGCCGACACGCTGGGTGAAGCCGCGCTCGCTTCGCTTTGGCGCAGCAAAGCGGGATCGTCGATGTCGCCGGTGCTCATCACCGCGAGTCGCGCGAGTTCGTTGAACAGCTCGCGCACGTTGCCGGGCCACGCGCGACGGCAAAGGCGCGCGACGATGTCGGCCGAGATCTTGCGCGCATCACGACCGGGCTCGGCGTGCAAACGCAGATAGTGATCGACGAGCACAGGGATGTCGTCGGCGCGCGCCGCGAGCGCGGGCATCGTGATGCGCAGGCCGTCGAGGCGATAGAACAGATCGGCGCGAAAGCGGTTGTCGGCCGCTTCGCGCGCGAGGTCGCGATTCGTCGCGGCAACGAGCCTGAAATCGACTTGGCGCACCTTGTCGTCGCCGACGCGTCGCACTTGGCTGGTCTCGAGCACACGCAACAACTTGGCCTGCAGCTCGAGCGGCAGCTCGCCGATTTCATCGAGGAACAGCGTGCCGCCGTGCGCGCGCTCGAAGAGGCCTTCGCGGTCGCGATCCGCGCCCGTGTACGCGCCGCGGCGCGCGCCGAACAACTCCGCTTCGATCAACGATGCGGGTAGCGCGGCGCAATTCTCGCTGATGAACGGACCTTCGCGTCGCGGCCCGAGTTCGTGCAACGCGCGCGCGGCGAGCTCCTTGCCGCTGCCGCTCGGTCCGGCGACGAGCACCGAGAGCTTCGACTGTGCGGCGCGCTCGATCAGTCGGCGCACATCGCGCATCGGCGCGGAGTCACCGACGAGCCCGCCCGCCGGAGCCGGGAGATTGGCCTTGCGCAAAGCCTCGGAGGCCGTGCGCAGATCCGATTCCTTGCGCGCGACTTGGCGACCGAGCTCGCGGTTGAGGCGACGAATCTCGTCGAGTCTGCGCACCTGCAAGATCGCGAGCGCGGCTTGATCGGCGAGCAGCGTGAGCATGCGTTCGGCGCGCGAGTCGAAGGCGCCCTCGCGCAAGCGATGGTCGACGTAGATCACGCCGCGCAGCCCGCGCTGCACTGCGAACGGCACGCACAAGATCGAGCGCAATTCGAGGCTGATCACGCTCGGCGCCGCGCTGAGCAACGGATCGTCGACGGCATTGCTGACGCGCACGGGCTTCATCTTCGCCAGCGCGTCGCGCAACACCGAGCCCGACACTTCGACATCGGGCGTGTCGATGTCGCCGCGTCGCGAATCGAGCGCCGTGTCGACCTTGAGCTCGCCCTCCTCCTCGAGGCTCAAAAAGCCGCGTTGCGCGCCGCTGACCGCGAGCGCTTGCTCGACGATCGTGC
>CAYHRR010000112.1:0-9542 GCA_964358875.1 uncultured Planctomycetaceae bacterium
CAAGTTCGGCGAAGCCCTTGCCGGTTTGCGCGAGACCCGGCTCGGTGAACAGAAACAGCGGGTCGTAGCCGAAATCGCCGTCGCCGCGAGGTGCGTGGAGGATGCGGCCGTGCGCGGCGCCTTGCACCTCGAGCGCGATCTCGCCGTTCGGGCGCGCGAGGGCCAGCGCGCACACGAAGCGCGCGCCGCGACCTTCGTCGGAAACTGCAGCGAGCTTCGCGAGGAGCAGCGCGTTGTTCGCGCCGTCGTCGCCGTGCAGGCCCGCGTAGCGCGCCGACCTCACGCCCGGCGCTCCGCCGAGGAACTCGACCTCCAAGCCCGAATCGTCGGCCAAGGACCACAGGCCGCTCGCGCGCGCCGCGGAGGTCGCCTTCACGGCGGCATTGCCGCGAAAGCTCGGCTGGTCCTCGACGACATCGGGGATGCCGCCGATGTCGCGCGGCAGCACGAGCTCGATCGAAAGCGGCGCGAACAGGCGCACGAGCTCGGCGTGCTTCTTCTTGTTGTTGCTGGCGAGCAGGATCCGCATGCGTGCCTTCGGCGCGTTCATCGCGGCGCGGAATCTAGCGCTGGAAGAGCACTTTCTGCGCGCGAGATTCCGCCGCGCGCATGCGCTAGTCTCTCGCCCCAACTCACTATGGGACTCGACGTCTACGCGGGCGGGCTCACCCGCTACATCACCGGTGATTGGGAAACGTCGCTGCAACGCGTCGCGCGCGAACAGGGCGTCGAAGTGCACATCGACGGGCGCGAATGGGCGCGCGAACCTCCCGAAGACGTGCGCGCGACGATGGAGCAATGGCGCGCAGTGCTCGACGGTGCGCTGCAGCAGCAAGTCGGCGCGGGAGTCGATTGGGACGAGAGCGCGGACGCGCCGTACTTCACCGACAAGCCCGATTGGAGCGGTTGGTCGTGCCTCGTGTTGCTCGCGGCCTACGAAGAGCAACCGCACCTCGCGCGACCCGAGGCGTGCGTGCGCGAGTGGCAGAGCGACCTCGCGTGGCGCGCGTGTTCGGACCTGCGCTCGCGCACGTACGGGCAGATCCTGTTCCCGGAACTGTGGCTGCCGATCGAGCACGATGTCGTTTTCCAAGCGGACTTGCCCTGGGGCGGCGAAGCGGTGCTCGGCTCGTCGATCCATTTGCTCGAGCAACTCGCCGACTTGAACGACGCGACCTTCAAAGCGAGCGCGAACGACTTCACGCGCTGGCGGCGCGCGCCTCCGGACGCCGATGCGCCGTTCGAGGCGCACGCGCGTTTCGGTTTGGCGGTCGCGCTCGAACTCGCCGAGCACGCGGCGCAGGCGCGAGTTCCGGTCAAGCTCGACTACTGATGCGCGCGTGCAAAGGCGCGTGCTGCGCCTCGTAAGGCCTCGGCCGGCTCGTACGCGCGACGAGCCGCGCACTTACGCGACTGCGCTGGAACTTCGCGGCGTCGTCGCGTTTCTTGAGCCGACCTTCGCTCATCCGGTTCCTCCTCGCTCTGACGGAGATTTCCGGCATGCAGCTCGCACTTCTCGCGGCCACGGCGCTGTGCGCGTCCGTTGCACGAGCTCAATACGGTTGGACCGAGCGCATCGACGTCAACGTCGGCGGCCAGCAAGCCGACGACGAGGCGTGGGCGCCCGCGCTTTCTGGCGACGGACGCTACGTCGCCTATCACTCGAGCGCCGACAACTTGGCCTGGCCCAACGCCTCGGACGACAACGGCACGTTCGACGTGTTTCGTCACGATCGCGTGACCGGTACGACGCTGCGCATCAGCACACCGCGCGGCAACATTCCCGGCGCCGCGCCGAGCATGTATCCGTCGATTTCGGCCGACGGCACACGCGTCGCCTTCGCGAGCGGCAGCGGCGACTTCGGTCTCGCCGACGGCAATCAGGCCTGGGACGTTTACGTGTACGACGTGCCGAGCGACACCTTCGTGCTCGCGAGCGTTTCGAGCGCGGACGTGCTCGGCAACGGCGCATCGATGTTTCCCGAGCTCTCCGCCGACGGCCGCTTCGTCGTGTTCGAGTCGGGCGCGAGCAATTTCAGTCCCGCCGACACCAACCAGGCGATCGACGTCTACCGCCACGACCTGTCGAGCGGAGCGACCGACCTCGTCAGTCACGCGCCGTCGGGCTTCGCCGGCAATCGATTTTCCGGCGGCAACTTCCACGACGGTCCGTCGATTTCCGGCGACGGCCGCTTTTGCGCTTTCGGGAGCGAGGCGAACGATCTCGTCCCGGGCGACACGAATCACATCTCGAACGGACCGATGTTGTGCGCGCAGTGCGGCAACGACGTGTTCGTTTGGGACGCACTGACAAGCAGCGTGACGCGCGTCAGCGTTTCGAGCGGCGGCGGACAGGGCAATCAGTCGAGCGGCAACCCGGCCTTGTCCGGCGACGGCCGCTTCGTCGTGTTCGAGAGCCGCGCGGCGAATCTCGTGCCTGTCGACGTCGCCGGCTTCGACATCTTCGTGCACGATCGTGATGTCGACGTCGACGGTGTGTTCGACGAGCCCGGCGCGATCTCGACACGACTCGTCGACCTGTCGAGCAGCGGTGAGCAAGCGAACAGCGGCGCGGGCGGCGGCGCTTTCGGATGGCGCGGTCCCACGCTTTCCTACGACGGACGGCGCGTCGCGTTCTTCAGCACGAGCACCAACCTCGTCGCCGGTGACGTGACGAGTTCAGCCGACGTGTTCGTGCGCGACCTCGCGACGGGCCGAACGGAGTGTGCCTCGATCGCCGCGAGCGGAGCGCCGAGCGACAAGCACGCCTACGGGCCCGCGCTTTCAGCGGACGGATCCGTGTGCGCGTTCGCCGGCCGCTGCGAGGCGCTCGTCGCCGGCGACACGAACAACGTGATCGATGTGTTCGTGCGTTTGGTGGCCGACGAGCCGCGCACCTACTGCACGGCGCAGACGAGCTCCGTCGGTTGTGTCGTCGACATGTCGTGGCAGGGTTTCGCGCGCGAGGGCGCGACGAGCGGCTTCACGGTTACGGCCTCGGAGCTGCTCGCCGGCGCGCAGTGTCAGTTTCTGTACTCGCTCGCAGGCGGCTCGCCGACCATTTTCCACGGCGCGACGATGTGCGTGCAAGCACCGCGCTCGCGCACGCCAATCTCGAGCGCGCTGCACGGCGGAAGCGGCGCGTTGTGCGCGGGCAGCACGACGTGCGACTTCAACGCCGTGTTGTCGAGCACGAGCGGGCCCGCGGCCGGCGCGCACGTGTGGGTGCAGGTGTGGAGCCGCGATCCAAGCGCAGCGCACGGAACCAACCTCGGCGGCGGGCTCGAATTCGTGATCGGACCGCCGTGAGAGTGCTCGATCGCGGCCGCGTCGGTCGTGCGGCGCGTGTTCAGGCCGCGCGACGATCGCGTTGCGCGAAAGCCTCGGCCCATTTCGCTGAGCAAGGACGGCCGCATACGCGGAGCGCATCGGCGCGAGCCGACCTCGCCCGGCCTGTGTGCTGCGAGCGCGCGCAGGTCGTCTCGGCGCATCGCGGTGATCGCTCTTGCTCGCGCACGTGTCGCATTCCACGCACGCCGACTCCGTCCGGCGAATTCTCGCAGCAAACGCGTAACCGCCTGCGCGTTACGTCCTCGATGACTGCGCCCGACGCTGCCCTCGACACTCCACCGAAACGCGAACTGCGTTCAAATCCCGAGCGCCGCGCGTTGTGCGTCGAAGATGCTGCGGATCGCGGCTTCGCCGAGCACGAGCATGCGATCGAGTTGCTCGCGCGAAAACGGCTCGCCCTCGGCGGAGCCTTGCACTTCGATAAAACGGCCCTCGCCGGTCATCACGAGATTCATGTCGGTCTCGGCGCGACTGTCCTCTTCGTAGGAAAGATCGACGCGCACTTCGCTGTCGACGACGCCGACCGACACCGCGCCGAGTTGCGCCTCGAGCGGCCAGCCGCGCAACACGCGCTTCTGCTCCATGTGCTTCAACAAGTCGTGCACCGCGACCCAAGCGCCGGTGATCGCCGCCGTGCGCGTCCCGCCGTCCGCCTGCAACACGTCGCAGTCGAGCCAAATCGTGCGCTCGGTCAACTTCGCGAAATCGACCACGCCGCGCAGCGAACGACCGATCAAACGCTGGATCTCGATCGAACGCCCGTCGACCTTCGTGCCGCGATCGCGACTCTTGCGGTCCTTCGTCGACGACGGAAGCATCGAGTACTCGGCCGTCAACCAGCCCTGGCCCTTGCCCTGCAAAAAGGGCGGAACGCCGTCGGTGTACATCGCCGTGCACAGCACTTTCGTCTCGCCGAAACACGCGAGCACCGAGCCCGGCGCGTAGCGCGTGAAGTTGCGCTGAAACGAGAGCGGGCGATGCGCGTGGGGGAGCCGACCGTCTAAGCGTGCCATGGGGGCGAGGAGTATAGGAACGAGACGTTGCAGCGTCGCCGTCGTGCTCGCGCGCGTCGAAGCGTTCGCGAAAACCGCGCGAGCGGTTACCGATGGGCGCGGCGCGCGTCGTTGCTCGCGGCGGCCGAGAGGCAGCGATGTCACGCGCTGCGGAACACGTCACCTGAGCGCAATTCGCAACCTGAGGCGAGTCGCGCTGCAACCTGTAACGGGTGGTCCGTGCTCACGCGCGCGCTCACCGCAAGCGAGGGGCGATGCTTGCGCCTCTCGGCCGCTACTTCCGCTGGGTCCAGGGGTGGAGCACGTCGGAAAGAGCGCCATTGCGCTGATCGTGCCGCGCGAGTCGTGAGCTCGTGCGACGTCGACACCGCGCCTCCGGCCGCCGCCTGCCTTTCGACGTCGCGCGAACGATTGCGAGGTATGCGCGACGCGCATTTCCGAGGCGCGCGTGAACGAGGCGATCTCTGCGCGCCAACGTCTGAGTCACCACGTCGCACGACGCCAGAGCATCGTTGTCGCGCGTCAGGTCAACACACGGACCTGGCGGACGTGCTCGATCGGGAGGCGCTCGACGCGCGCGGAGCCCGCCGCAGCTGCGTCGACGGAAAGTTCGAGCCCGGTTGCAAGCGCTAGCGCCGTCAGCACGCCGACGTGCTCGCCGTCGGGCATTTCGACGAGCACGCGCTTACCGCGCAGTTCCGTCGCCTCGAGATAGTCGTCGAGCAGCTCGCGCGCCGGCACACGCACGCGCTCGAGCTCGTTCGCGAGCGCGGAGCAAATCGCGGCGCGCAGTTGCTCGATGCCGCACTCGACACCAAGCAGCGCGAGGCTCGTCACAGGCCGCTGGGCGACAAGCTCCGGCGCGAAGCTGCGCTGGCGCACGTTGACGCCGAGGCCGACGACGTACTGCGGCCGCGCGACCTCCAGTCCGCGCGTTTCGACCAACACTCCTGCGATCTTCGCGCCATCGACGAGCACATCGTTCGGCCACTTCAGGCGCGCGCGTGTCGCGCCGGCTTGACGCAGCGCGCGAAACACGGCGAGTCCGCCGGCCATCGTCAAAGCAGCCGGGTGCAACGCCGGCGCAGGCGGCAAGAGCACCACACTCATGTACAGCCCCTCGCCGCGCGCGCTCGCCCAACTCGCGCCGCGCCGACCGCGCCCTGCAGTCTGCTCGGCAGCGAGATGGACGTCGAAATGGCGCGCATCGCCGCTCGCCAATGCCGCAAAGGCGCGCTCGTTGGTCGAGTCGACGCTCTCGTAAAAAAAGACGCGCTGCTCCATCGCAGTGCGGGAGCTTAGCGACGCCGCGCACGTCGCTCGGGCGTCACTTCGGCGCGGGCTGCATCAACCCAAACGGAATGCCCTCGACGTCGTGCAAGATCGCGAGCTCCTCGCCCCGCGGCAACTTCGTCGGCGGCACGACGACCTTCGCGCCGCGCGCGACGGCGCGAGCGACGTGCGCCGCGACGCCCTCGACTTCGATGAAAAGCTGCACGAACGCATGGCCCTCAGGCGGCGACGGCCAAATGCCGCCGCGAATCCCGCGCGGCGAGCCCGTGTCGATCGCTCGATAGCCAAACAGGTCCGCCGCATCGACCTTCCACTCGAAAAGCTGCGAGTAGAAGCGCTCCGCGCGCGCAGGATCCGTGGCAAGAATCTGAAAATGCACCACCGGTCGGCCCATCGCGTCACCTCAAAGCTTGCGGCCAAAGTTTCGAAACCCAAGCGCAGCGTAGTCGCCGATCAAGATCCTGCGACCAACACAGCGAGCAAGGCAAAGGATGGTAAGCCGCGCAAGAAACGCGCCGGCGCTGCCGCGGGCGACTTTGCGCCTACTCAGGCGCAGACGCGCCCGAGCAGGCACGAAGCTTTGGAAGAACGCCGACGAGCAGCGAAGGCAGATGCGGCGACGCAGCCGCTATTGAGCCTCACGCGTGCATCACGAAAGCGCATGCACGACGAACGGACGGAGCCGAATCCTGGCAGCTGAGAAGTGAGGCCGTGCCAGATCGCACCCCAACGCACAAACGCTCTCTCTTCTTCTCTCCCCTTGAACTCGTGGCCCGCGTCGGCCGCTTTGGGCCGGCGCGGGTCGCGAGTCCGGCGCGTTGCGCGCCGAACCCCAGCGCAGTGCGCACCACGCTCGCGCGCGGGCGCGGAGTTTTGGAAGAAGGCCGGTGAGCGGAAAAGGCAGATGAACGAGGGCGCGGATCACCGAGGCAAAGGTGCGCGGCGGCGCCGATCGGTGGTGCGGCGCGCGATGCGGCGGCGGTCGAGAATGACGACGAAGGCGAGCGGCGCGAGCAGCAGCGCGGCGAAACCGACGAAGGGTGCTTTGCCGCTGCCGGTCGCCACGCCGACAACGCAGGCGACGAGGGCGAGCGAGAGACAGACCGCCGTGACCTTGGTGCGCAGTCGCATCCAACGGCGCGGCTCGCGCTGCACAGCGATCCACGTTGCGATCACGCCCAGCGCGATTCCGGCGAGCACGTCGCTCGGATAGTGGTAGCCCGCGAAAACTCGGCCGACAGCGACACCTGCAATCGCAAACACGACCGGCAGCCAAAGCGCGCGGAGCCGAAGTGCGAGCGGCAAGAACGCGGCGACGACGCTGGCTGCATCTCCGCTGGGAAACGACGAGCCCGAATGCTCAGGCCGCTCGCGCGCGACGAGCAACTTGAGCAAAGTCACCGGCACGCATACCACGGCGAGTGCGACCAAACCTCGCACCGCCGGCCGCCTCGCGCGCGTCAAGCACGCTGCGAACAACACGACGAGTTGCACGTCGAGCTTCCCGAGCGATTTGACGGCCCGCGCCGCGAGATCCGGGAAGCCCGAGGCGTCGGCGTAAGCGCGCGCCGCGTCGCTGACACTCTTGTCGGTCGGAAGTGCGAGCGCCGCCGCGACGCCGAACGCCAAAGCTGCAACGAGCAACCACCCCGGTGCACTCGGGCGCGCGCGCGCGTTGTCATCGGTGTTCGGGCGCATCGAGGCCGACATCTTGACGACCGCCGACGCACGCACGGCTCGCCGGTTCGGGCGAACAGCGTCGCGCAGCGCTACTTGGCGGCCTTGGCCTTGGCCTTGACCTTGAATTCGCGCTTGGCGACCGGTGCCGCAGCCTTCTTGGCCTTGCGCGGCGCGGGTTGGAGCACTTGCGTCGGCAAGGACTCGCGCGTGACCTCGATCTCCATGCGCGCCGAAACCGGTGCCGGGCGCGCGCTGGTGACGGCGGCGAGCACTCCGACGACGTCCTTGGACGACAGCGGCGACTTGTTCCCCGCGAGCGCGCCGAGCGTGACCATGCCGACCAGCGTGCCCTTGGCGTCGACCACCGGCAGGCGGCGCAGTTGGTGTTCGACCATCAGCTTGGCCGCGGCGCGCGGCTTGTCCGTCGCCTTGACCGTGAACACGACCTTGGCCATCGCGTCGCCGACGTTGAGCGCCCACAACGGCGCGCCGCTCATCAGCGCGGACATGCACAGGTCACGGTCGGTGATCATGCCGACGACGCTGTTGGCATCGTCGACGATCGGCAGGCAACCGAGGTCGCCTTCCCACATCGTGCGCGCCGCGTCTCCGAGCGTGTCGCCGGCGCGGCAGGTGCGGACGTTGGTGGTCATCAGTTCTTGGATCTTCATGAGTCGCATTCCTTGGTGTCCGAGGCTTTCGGACGAGCGCGCGGGCGGACCCGGCGCGGCCTTGATGCCGCGTTGCTTTCGTCGCGGCGCACTTCGAGCGCGAAGAGGATACGCAGCTCGCGCGCGGGCCGCACGAGTGCACTGACGAATCCTGCGTGAAGCGCGCGCCTTCGCGCATCGCGCGTTGCCTCGCGTCGAGGCTCGAAATAAGCTCTGCCGCGCAATCACGGGCCCCGAAAAAGGCGAGCCGCCGCTCGACGGACCCCTATCCCAGTCAACGCGTGAAGTGCGCCGCGGGAGCAAACTCCTCTGCCGCGCGCTGGAGGTTCGAGCGATGTCGAGGCTGCAAAACCAGCGCTTTCTGCACCCCCGTGCAGCGTTGCGATGCAGTCATCGGGCGGCGTTGCGGCGCAGTCATTGTGCGGCGTTGCGGCGCAGTCATCGCGCGGGCTTGCGGCGCAGCTATCACGCGGCGTTGCGACGCAGCTTGCGAGCGCCGGTGCGGGCGCGAACGCACGCGAGGAGGGCGCGATGAGCGACGAAGAACTCGCCGTCGACGACGCGGGCACGCGTTTGATGATCGACGATCTGCGCGATGCGTGGCGCTTGCTCGACAACGCCGAGCGCGTCGAGGGCTTTCGTCTGCTCGACCTCGCCGACGGCGAAGAATTTTTCTGCGCGCTGTCGACCAATGACCAGATGGCCTTGATCGGCGACTTCACGCCGAGCGAGCGCCGCCATTGGTTGCGCATGCTCGCACCCGACGACGCCGCGGACTTGTTGCAGGAAGCGGGCGAAGACAAACGCCACGAATTGCTCGCGCTGTTCGACGAATCCGTGCGCCGCGAAGTGACGGCGCTGCTCGCCTACGCCGAAGACGACGCCGGCGGTTTGATGAGTCCGCGTTTCGCGCGCGTGCGGCCGGAGATGACCGTCGACGAGGCGATCTTGTACTTGCGCCGCCAAGCCTTCGATCGCTTGGAGCTCATCTACTACGGCTACGTGCTCGACAAGGAGCAGCACGTCGTCGGCGTGGTGTCGTTCCGCGACCTGTTCCGCGCGCGCGGCTCGGCCTTGGTCAAGGACGTGATGAAGACCGACGTCATCACCGTCCACGAGCAGATGGACCAAGAAGCGGTCGGACGTTTGTTCGCCGAACAGGACCTGGTCGCCTTGCCGGTGCTCGATGCGCAGGGCCGCATGAAGGGCATCGTCACCGTCGACGACATCGTCGACGTCGTGCAGGAAGAGGCCACCGAGGACATCCAGAAGATGGGCGGCACCGAGGCCCTCGACACGCCCTACCTGCAGACCAGCTTCGGGCACATGATCCGCAAGCGCGCCGGCTGGCTGTCGGCGCTGTGCCTGGGCGAGACGCTCACGGCCTCGGCCATGAACCACTTCCAGGTCGAGATCGAGAAGGCCATCGTGCTCTCGCTCTTCATCCCGCTCATCATCAGCAGCGGCGGCAACTCGGGCGGCCAGGCCACGACGCTGGTCATCCGCGCCATGGCGCTGGGCGAGGTCAAGCTGC
>CAYHRR010000113.1:0-9461 GCA_964358875.1 uncultured Planctomycetaceae bacterium
CAGCTTGATGATGGAAGCCGTCGTCGCCGCCGCGCGCGCGCAGGGCGGCCTGCCGCCTTTCTAGGCGGGACTCGTCGCCGTCAACTGTCACCACAATTACGTCGCGCGCGAGCACCACTACGGCGCCGACGTCTTCGTCACACGCAAGGGCGCCGTGCGCGCGGGCCGCGGCGAACTCGGCATCATTCCCGGCTCGATGGGCGCGCAGTCCTACATCGTGCGCGGCAAGGGCAACGCCGAGAGTTTCGAGTCGTGCTCGCACGGCGCAGGGCGCGCCATGTCGCGCACCAAAGCGCGCGAGAGCTTCACGCTCGCCGATCACGAGCGCATGACCGCGCATGTCGAATGTCGCAAGGACAAGGACGTGATCGACGAGACGCCGGGCGCCTACAAATCGATCGATGCGGTGATGGCGGCGCAGGCGGACTTGGTCGAGGTCGTGCACACGCTGCGCCAAGTCGTGTGCGTGAAGGGCTGAGGTCCTGCGAGCGCAGCGCCGCGCTTCGTTCTCGACGCGCGCAACAAGAGGAGCCCGCCGAAGTCAGGATCTCCGGCGGGCTCGCCTCACTCACGTTCACTCTGAAGCGCGCGAGGCCAGTTTCCGCGCGGCTCAGGCCCAGATCAGACCCGACGAACGCCCGGCGAGGAGATGAAAGGTCTGCAACCTCGACCGAAACTTTGCGGCTCCGAGCGCGCGCGCTGGACTCGATCGAGGGCTAACTCCTTGCTGCGCGGGGCTATGATCGCGCGCCTTCACGATGACGCCCTCCCCCATCGCTCGCGTCGCGGTCACGACGCTGTTCGGCGCGATCCTCGCGGCTATGTGGTGGCTCGATCACGGCGCGCACAGCGGATCGGGCACGACCCTCGCGCCGACGCTCGGATTCCGACTTCGTGAAACGGCCCAGCAGCACGGCATCGACTTCACGCATCGCGCGACGACGCTCGATCCCAAGCTCGACAACATCGCGGTGCAAATCGCGGCCGTCGGAGCCTCGGTGGCGGTCGGCGATTTCGACGCCGACGGTTGGAGCGACATCTACACGACCTCGAGCCGCTTCGGCGCGCCCAACGCGCTGTACCGGAACCTTGGCGACGGTTCGTTTCGCGACGTCGCCGCCGCCGCCGGCGTCGCCGCCCTGAACGTCGAAGGCGAAGGCGTTTCGATGGGCGCGTTGTGGGGCGACTACGACAACGACGGCTTCGAGGACCTGTTCGTCTATCGCTACGGCCGGCAAGTGCTGCTGCGCAATCGCGGCGACGGGACCTTCGAAGACGTCAGCCTGCGCGCCGGCCTGCGGCGTTGGATGAACTCGAACGGCGCTTGCTGGCTCGACTACGACCGCGACGGCTTCATCGATTTGTACGTCACCGGCTACTTCTCCGAACAGTTCGATCTGTGGCACTTGACGACCACGCGGATCATGCAGGAGAGCTTCGAGTTCGCGCGCAACGGCGGACACAACTACCTCTTCCGCAACCGCGGCGACGGCAGCTTCGAAGACGTCACCGAACGCACCGGTTGCGACAGCACGCGCTGGACGCTTGCAGTTGCGGCGGCGGACATGGACGGCGACGGTTGGATCGACCTGTACCTCGCCAACGACTACGGGCCCGAGGAGTTCTTTCGCAACATCGGCGGCACGCGCTTCGAGTTGCAGCGCGGCGTCGGGCTCGAGGAGTCTTCGAAGAGCGGCATGAGCGTTTCGCTCGGTGATTTCGAGAACCAAGGCCGCTTCGGCGTGTACGTCACGAACATCTCGAAGGAGCACTTCCTCTTCGAGGGCAACAACCTGCGCATCAATCGTCTCGCCGAGCGCGGGCGCTTGATCAACATCGCCGACGTGCAGAGCTCGCTCGCGGGCGAACGCCAAATCGTCGACTGCGGCTGGTCGTGGGGCGCGCAGTTCGGCGACCTCGACAACGACGGACAACTTGATCTGTTCGTGACCAACGGCTTCGTTTCGGCCAACCGCGAGCGCGATTACTGGTACGCGATGACCAAGATCGCCGGCGGCTCGGGTGCGATCATCGCCGACGCTGCGGCGTGGGACGCGCAGGGCGACGCGTCGCTGTCGGGCTACGAGGTGTCGCGCGTGTTGCGCGGGCTCGGTCGACAGCGCTTCGAAGATGTCGCCGCTGCGGTCGGGGTCGACGACGAATTCGACGGGCGCGCGGTGGCTTTCGCCGACCTGTTCAACCGCGGCAAGCTCGACGTGCTCGTCGCCAACCAGGGCGGACCGTTGCTGCTGTACGAGAACGAGGTCGCGCCTTCCAACCACTGGATCCAGTTGCGCATGCATGCCACGCACTCCAATCGCAGCGCGATCGGCGCGCAGGTCACCGTGCACTTCGCGGGCGTGAAGCAAGTGCAGGCCGTGCTGGCCGGCAGCGGTTTTTGCGCTCAAAACGAGCGTCGTTTGCACTTCGGCCTCGGTGCAGCGAACGCGGTCGACAAGCTCGAAGTGCGCTGGCCGTCGGGACTCGCCCAAACGCTCACCGGCCTCGCCGTCGATCGCGTGCACGAGATCACGGAGCCCCAGCCGTGAGCACCGTCGCCGCGCACACACCCGCGTCGACCTTCGGCCGCTGGCGCGCCAAGGTCAAACCGCCGCACTTGTTCAGCGCTTTGATCACCGTGCTCCTGGTGATCGGTCAATACCGCTTCCAGATCCTCGACTCCTACAGCGTGCTCGCCGTCGCGCTCGGCACGGCGATCGCCGCGGAACTCGTGTTGTCGCGCTGGCTGCGCGGCGCGTGGCCCAGCGTGTTGTCCGCCTACATCAGCGGCAACTCGATCGCGATCCTCACCAAGCCGCAGGCCGGAATCCTGTGGCCGTTCCTGCTCGGCGCGTTGCTCTCGATCGTCTCGAAGTACGTTTTGACCTACCGCGGCCGGCACTTGTGGAACCCCACGAACTTCGCGATCAGCGCGATGCTGCTGCTCGCGCCGCGCTCGGTCGCCGTGTTGAGTCATGAGTGGGGCAACGAGCTGTGGACGGTCGCCGTGATCTGGTCGATCGGGCTGCTCGTCGTGTGGCGCGCGAAACTGCTGCACATCACGCTCACTTACCTCGCGGCCTTCGTGCTGCTCGGCGGAGCGCGCGCGTGGCTCAACGGCGGAAGCTGGATGACCGAGATCACGCCGGCGACCGGGCCGATGTACCAGATGCTGATGTTCTTCATGCTCACCGATCCGCGCACGACGGTGAGCACGAAGCGCGGCCGCATCGTCGTCGTCTTGGCGGTAGCGCTGCTCGAGTGCGCACTGCGTCTCGCCAACGATCAGCATCAAGCCTGGGCGACGCCGTTCGCGACGGCACCGGCGATCATCGCGCTCGCGGTCATCGGTCCGGTGGCGATGTACTTCGATCTGCGCCGCACGCACGCGAGCGCGGTCGCGCCGCTAGTCGCCTAAGCGAAGCGTCGTGCTCGTGCCGCTCGCGCCCGATGTGGTCGTCGCTTTGACGAACGTGTCGATGTCGATCTGCACCAGCGGCGCGAGCCAGATCACCGCGACTCCCTCGGCGTCCGTGCGCGCCGAGAACGCGCGCTTGCGCTCGTCGGCACCGTGTTCGGTGAGATCGATGTGCTTGCCGGCGTAGGGTTTGCCGCCTTGCGTGACCACTAGGCGCAGCTCGGCGAGTTCCGGCGCCAGGCGCAAGCCGTCAGCGGGCGCGACCACGACGGCTGAGGCTGCGCGCTGCGCGGCGACGCCCGAAATGTGCGCGAGCACGACGTCGTAGGTCGTCGGCGCAAGCCCGCGCAGCTCGAACTCGCCGTTCGCGCCGATGTCGCTGGTCACCTCCGACCACTCGAATTGCTCGGCCTGCCACACGAAATTCGCGGAGCCGGCCGCGTGTTGAGCCGTCCCTGCGCTCACGAGGTTCGGTCGCGCAGCAACGCGCCCGCGCACAGGCGCACCGCGAAACTCGGCGGTGCCGCGAATGGGCTCGCCGGGCTCGAGCGCAAAAGCGTCGACCGTGTAGAGATCCTCGGAACCCAGGCGATGGACGCGCGGGCGATAGCCCTCGCGATAGGCGACGACGATGTAGTCGCGACCGCACACGAGCGGCAACTCGTACACGTGCTCGCGCGCATCCGCGACGCCGAGCGCCGAGGCGTGACGCGCGGGCATGCCGTCGATGAGCTCGAAGGCCGCGACCTGCACGCTCTGCGCCAAGTCCCCCATCAACCACGCCTTGCCGGTCGCCGTACACATCTCGGGCAGTTCGAGCTCCGCGATCAAGCGCACCGGCGCATCACCGTCGAGCGCGCGCGCGTCGAAGACCACCGGCACTTCGATCTGATGCGACGAACCCGCATCGCGCGTCGCCTGCAGCAGCATCACCTTCGGAAAGGGCGCGCCGACGGCGAAGGCGCGGCTGATGTCGATCGCAAACGTCCCATCGGCGGCGGGTCTCGCGGTCACCGATCGGCCGAGGCCCGATGAACGCTCGCCGTTGCCGCTCGAAGGCAGCGTGATCAACGTGACCTTGTGCATCGGCGTCGACTTCGAGCGCACGACGCCCTCGAGCCACACGCTCGCGTGCGGCAGTACGAGCGCGCCGTCGTCGACCTCGGTGCGCGCGACGTCGTCGGGTTGCGCGAGCAGGCTCGCCTCCGCGCCTTCGACGGGGCCGGGGCTCGGCGCCGCTGCGGAGTCGTTCGGCGCCGTCGCCTCGGGCGCGGGCGTCGCCGTGTGCGGCGTCGGTGCATGGCGCGACAGGAAGTACCACTCGATCGCGATCACACCGAGCGCGGCACCGACGGCGGCGCCGAACAAACGCCGCGAATTCGGCTTCACTTCCGGCCTCGCCAAGCGCTCATGCGGATGTGCTCCGTCAGCGCCGACGTGTTCCACGGCACGACCTTGCCGTAGCTCCACTCCGGCCCGCTCGGCATCGGCACGAACACCATGTAGGGCTCGCCTTGCAGCAGCCACGCCTCCGCGCGACCGTCGCGGTCCGTGCGCAAATGCGCGCGCGATGCGCTCGAGCGGCCCAGGCCTTCCAAGCGGATCGCGCGCGACGCTAGCGGCTCGTCGCCTTGCTCGATCTGCAGTTCGACGCGCGCCAACGGCGCCGGTAGCACGACGTCGCGCGCCGGCACGTCGACGTAGAAAACCGGATCCATCTCGGTCCACCACTCGCGATCGATGCCGACGCGCAGCTCGTAACGGCCCAGCGCGAAGCCCGCGAACTCGAACGCGCCGCCGTCGTGTGAACGCACGCCGTCGACGCTCGGCGCGAACTCGCGTCCGGTCCAAATCAAGGCGTCGCGACCGTAGCGCGGTTCGCGGCTGAGCACGGGCTTCTCGCGTGACAGGTACAGCCACACTTCGCCGCCGAAGGTGTGGCGCGCGAGATCGATGCGACCGCTGAAACGCGCGCCGTGGTCGAGCACGAGCGGCTCGACGTGCAGGTTCAAGGCATCCAAGGTGTGCACGATCACGGTGCGCGGAAGATAGCCGTCGGCGCAGGCGACCACCGCATAGCGATGCCCGGGTTCGACGGCAATTTCGTACTCGCGCGCGGCGCTCGAAGTGCTCGCCTCGCCGCGCAGTCCGCCGGGCTTGTCGCCGTCGAGCGCCCACACCTCGACGCGCGCCTTGCAGTCCGAATCGAAGCACACCGCAAGGCCCGACAACAAACACACCGGCTGTAGGCGCTCGTAGAACGTGATCTCGTAGCGCACCTCGCGTTCGAGTCGCGCGGCATCGAGCGGCGCCGCGTTGCTCACGCTTTCGATCCAGCGCGACATCGGCAGGAAGTTCTTGTGCTGCACCGTGAGCACGAGTCCGTCGGGCACGCCGCGCGCGCCGAGGAACAGCGACGTCACGTCGCGCTCGAAACTCCCGTCGGGATGCGCGCTGACGCCGAGCCCGGGCTCGCCGTCGGCGATCAGCACCTCGCGCACTTGCTCGACGTTGCGCACATCGACGTTGCGCACATCGATGCGCTCGAAGGCGCTGTTCGCGCCGTCGTCGAACTCGCCCCACTGCACGCCGACGCCCGCGCTGTGCGCCGCGAGTTCGCCGTGGCTGCGCCACCACGGTTGCACGCGGATGTCGAGCTCGCGGCCGAGTTGGTGCGCGTCCCCGAGTTCGCCACGCAACACGATCGTCGCGCGCACGTCTGCGCCGACGGCACTCGGCCCGTCGAGGCCTTCGCTGCGCGGCACCGCCTCGCGCTGCGGCTCGACGCGTGCGGCTTCGAGCGTCGCAAGGTCGAGTTCCATGGGGTCCGCAGCGTCCGCAGCCTGCGCAGAAGGCTCGACGCTCGCTTCACGCGCGCTCGCGTCGAAACCGACGAAAGCCGCGCTCGCGACGACCATCGTCGAGAGCAACGCAGCCGCGAGCATCCACGCCGAACGAGTCATCGCGTCGGAGGAGCGAGCCGCGGCGCGGGAGGTTGATGGAAGTCGCTGAGGTCCCGCCGCGGTCGTCGACAAGGCTACGCCGCGTGCTCGCCGTTGTGAGTTCCGAATTCGCTTCCGTGCGCCGGCCCGACCGCCGACGACGCCGAGCCGCGCACTCTCGCGATCCCGCGACGCCGCTAGCATGGCTGCATGATCCACCGTTGGCTGCTGCAGCTCGTAGCGCTCGTTCCCCACGAGGGCTTGGTTCACCCGACGCGCCTCTTGGTCAAGATCCGCAGCGGCGCGACCTCCGCCGAAGTGGCGAGCGCGCACGTACGCGCCGGTGCGCGCGTGCTGCGCGACCTGCCGCAAATTCGTTGGCAGGTCGTCGAGGTCGCGGCCGATCGCTTGAGTGCGACGCGCGAGGGCTATCGCCGTCAACGCGCTGTGATCGAGGCCGCAGAGTTCGATCATGCGCGCGAACTCGCTCACAACCCCAACGATCCCTATTGGCCGGGCATGGGCCACATGCTGCAAATCGGCGCGGATCAGGCCTGGAATACGCAGCTGGGCGCGCCCGCGATCGTCGTCGGCGTCATCGACACCGGGCTCGACTTCACGCATCCCGACATCGCCGCCAACGTGTGGACCAATCCCGGCGAGATCGCGGGCAACGGACTCGACGACGACGCGAACGGTTACATCGACGACGTCCACGGCTACGACTTCGCTTACGACGATCCGAATCCCGACGATGTGTTCGGACACGGCACGAGCTGCGCCGGCATCATCGGCGCGCTGCAGGACAACGCGCTCGGCGTGACGGGCGTCGCGCCGCACACGCGCGTCGCCGGCATCAAGACGGCGATCGACTCGGGCTACCTGTACGACTCGGCGAACGTGCCCGGGATGCTGTACGCGGCCGACGAGGGCTTTCGCGTGATCTCGATGAGCTTCTACAGCGACGACGTCACGCCCGCAGAGCGCGATGCGATCGATTACTGCTGGAGTCACGGCGTCGTGCCGGTGGCGGCTGCGGGCAACGACGCGCGCGTGTTTCCTTACTACCCGGCCGCCTACGAGAACGTGATCTCGGTCGCCGCGCTCGACGGCGGCAACAACCGCGCGTGGTTTTCGAATTGGGGCTCGTGGGTCGACGTCGCAGCGCCCGGTTTGTCGTTGAGCACGATCACGGTCGGCGGCGGATACACGACCAGCTTCGCCGGAACATCAGGCGCGACGCCGCACGTCGCCGGTCTCGCAGCGTTGTTGCTCGGCGCGAATCCGAGTGCGACCAACCAACAAGTGCGCGACGCGATCGAGAACGGCGCAGTGCCGGTTTTCGACGCGGCGCTCGGCGAATACACGGGCTACGGCCGGGTGTGGTGTCCCGAAGCGCTCGACTGTTTGCTCGGCGGCGCGTGCACGCCCTCCGCGCCGCGCTTCCTCTTCATGGCGCCCTGCGGCGGCGGCGGCCCGACGGCGACGGCGACTCCAGGTCACGTCGCGAAGACTCCGCCGATCATCGTGTACGGAACGCACTTCGACGTGCCCTCGAACGCGCGCTTGTTGCGTTCGACGTTCACCGAGGTCGCGCCCGTGCGGCGCACGCGCAACGAGCTGCAAGTCACGGGGCTCTCGAACCTCCACAACCTGCATTACGTCGCGCTGCAAAATGCGACACAGCTGATTCCGTTGCAGTGGACGCACGAACCCGGCTGGGTGTACGCGCCGACGGACGCGGGCACGAACGGTCCGGGCGGTCCGCTTTCCAGCGGCGCTTTCACGGAGCTCTACTGCGACGACGGCGTGCTTTACACCTGCACCGCGCGCAGCGACGGCTTGATCTACATCGAAATCGTGATGCGCAAGGTGCTCGTGCCGAAGATCGACGAGCTCGAACTGCGCTTCCGTCGTCAGTACGTCAACACGAGCGGCGTGGAGACGATCGACTTCTACGACTGGTCGACGTGGAGCTATCCCTACGGAGCATGGGTCGGCGTTTCTTCGAGCGCCGTGTCCGCGGGTCCGCTCGCGACACGCAGCGTGATGCTCCCCGGCAATCCCGCGCGTTTCGTCGATCCCGAGGGCACGCTCTACGCGCGCATCACGGTCAGCGGCGCGGCCGGCAACGGCGAAGTGCGCGCCGATTCGTTCCGTTTGATCGCGCGCTGACGGTCCATCGAAGCGCGAGCGGATGCAGCACAGCGCGAGCGGATCTATCGAAGCGCGAGCGAGTCAATCGAGCGCGAGGTCGGCGACGCGCATCGCATTCGCCATCAGCGAGAACGTGAGGTTTTTCGCGGGCAGGAACGGAAACGTGCTGCCGTCGACGAAGTGCAACCCCGCGAAGTCGTGGCTCTCGCACGCGCTCGAAGTCGAGAGCGGCTTGCGCTCGTTCGACATCGGCAGCGCGCCCGCATAGTGCACGCTCGCGCCCATCGGGCGCACGTGCGCCATGCCGGGCGGCACGACGCAACCGAGGGTGCCGAGTGCTTTCTTCACCGTAGCCAGCGCCGCCTTCATGCGCGCCGGCTCGTCGCGAGACGGCGCGTAGGACACAACGAGCTTCGTCGCGTCTCCCGAGCCCTCGAGCGCGAGCGTGCACTCGCTCCTGCGTTCGTCGTGGAAGTTGACGTTGACGATGCCCAGCGCCGCGTGCGCGTTGCGGAAGATCCACAGCGCGCTCTTCAAGTCGAAGGGAATGCTCTGAACGATCGGGTGGATCAGCGCCGTCTTCAACGTCGTCACCAGGCCGTGCACGTAGTGAGCCGCGACGTCGCGTTCGAGACCGAGCGCGAGTTGGTGGTACTGGTACGTGTCGGGATCGGCGCGCCTGCGCAGCATGGCCATGTTGACGAAGGGCACGAGCACCTGGCGGTTGTCCATCAAGCCGGTCAGAACGCTTGCGCGGCCGCCGTTGCGCTGCATCGAATCGAGGAACAACTTGCAACTCGCCAGCGTCCCGGCTGCGAGCACGAGCTTGTCGAGCGCGTAGCTCTCTGCGCGTCCTCCGGCGAGTTCGAGCGCGTGCACACGCACGACGCGCGACGCGTCGTCGCATTCGACGGATGAGATGGTCACTGTGAGTTTCGAGGATC
>CAYHRR010000114.1:0-9453 GCA_964358875.1 uncultured Planctomycetaceae bacterium
CCACCGGCATGCGGCGCGGTGATATCGGCGAACAACGTCCCGTCCGCGCGATATCCGAGCACGCCGCCGGGATTGGAGCGCGAGATCCAGATGTCGCCGAGCTGTCCTTGCGCCGCAGTCAACTCTGCAAACAACACCACCGCCGCCAACGCACACAACTTTGCACGCATCATGGCGAGCGAGTCTGCGCGAACGCACTCGACCGTCAAGTGAGTACGACGCGTCGAAATTCGTCAGTGCACGCGCGCCGCTTCGACAGCGAGCGGAATCGATCGAGCGAATGTGCGTGAGCGCACGAACGCAACACGACTGAACGGCGCATGCGCGCACCCAGCGTGCTTCCGTCGATTCAGCGCGCGCGCCACTTCGCCGCGGCGGCAGCGTGGCCCTTGTCGGGCTCGATTTTTTCCCAGGCCTCGTAGAGCTCGATCAACGCGTCGACGCAGGCCTTCTTGCGTTCGGCGCTGACGCCTTGCGCGATCGAGAGCACGCGTTCGGCGGCGAGCAGCTCCGTTTCCGCTTCGACGTACCGCTGCAACCCGAGCAACACGCGACCCAAGCTGCGCCGCGCGTTGCCGACGCGCGCGTGCCCGCCGCCCAGCGCTCGTTCGTAACCCGCGACCACTTCGCGCAGCAACGGCTCCGCTTCGGCGAAGCGCGCTTGCGTGATCAGCACGCCGGCGACGTTGCCGATGGAACTCAGCGTGTTGGTGTGCGCATCGCCGAGCACGCGTCGGAATTTCCCCAGCGCGTCGCGATACAGCGCTTCCGCTTCGGCGAGCTTGCCTTGTCGCTCCAAGACGGCCGCGACGCTGCTTTGCGCGATCAACGTCTCGGGGTGCTCGTCGCCGGACACGCGTTTGCGCGCGTCGAACATCGCACGGAGCATCGGCTCGGCCTCGCTCAACTTCTCCTGCTGAACGAGCAGGTTGCCCAAGTTGTTCAGCGTGATCAGGCGATCGGGATGGTCGTCATTCCAGACCGCGCGCGAGTTCGCGAGCACTTCTCGGTACAGCGCCTCCGCCTCGCCGATCTGCTCGCCCGTGGCGAGCAAACTCGCGAGGATCGAAGCGCTGGTCAGCGTGTCGCGATGTTCGGGACCGAGCACGCGCCGGTTCACTTCCAACGGCTTGCGCAACAGCGGCTCGGCCTCCGCGAGCCGGCCCTGCCTGCGCAGCACGCCGCCCAAACTCTGCATGCTGCTGAGCGTGTCGGGATGTTCGTCGCCGAGCACGCGCCGTCGAATCGCCAACAACTCGCGACACAGCGGCTCGGCTTCGGCGTAGCGACCTTGCGACTGCAGATTCGAAGCGACGCTGCTCGCGCAATGAAGCGTGCCGGGGTGCTCGACGCCTTTGACACGCCGCGTGCCTTCGTAGGCCTCGCGGTAATAAGGCTCGGCCTCCTTCGCGCGCCCGAGCGAGGCCAGCAGTCCGCCGAGGTTGTTCGTCCACACGAGCGCATCGGTGTCGTCCGCGCCCAACACGCGTCGGCCCGTTTCGTAGGCCTCGCGCCAATAGGGTTCGGCCTCGGCGAGCTTGCCTTGATCGATGAGCAGATAGCCCATCACGTTCATGGCGATCAGCGTTTCGCGGCGTTCCGCGCCGAACACGCGTTGCGAAAGCGCGAGGCACTCTCGCAAGAGCGGCTCGGCTTCGTCGAGCCGACCTTGAAAGCGCAGGTTTCCGCCGAGATTGCTCATCGAAGCGAGCGTGTCCGCGTGTTCGGCGCCGCGCACCCGCAGTCGCGCCTCGTAGGCCCCGCGATAGAAGGGCTCGGCCTCGACGAAACCGCCCTGCATCTCGAACAGGTTGCCCATGTCGTTGAGCGAGCGCAGCGTGTCGACGTGCTCTTCGCCGAGCACGCGGCGGCGCGTGGCGAGCGCGAATTCGAGCAACGGCCGCGCGTCGTCGTAGCGACCGAGGTTCGTGTAGAGCGTGGCGAGCGTTTGTCGCAGAGTCGCGTCGACGATCGGTTGATCCGCGAAGCGTGCGAGCACCGCTTCGACCGCCGGCGCGAGCAGCGCGGCGTCGAGGATCCGCACGGCGGCGTCGGTGGCGTTGACGCGCCCCAATTCGGCGGCAAACGCTTGTTCCGAGGCCGCGCGTTCGCTCTCCGGCAGTCGACTCGCGAGCAGCGCGTCGGCGTGCTGCTTGCGCAGGTCGTGCATCATGCGCACACCGGCGTCGGTCGCGTCGATCTGCTCGAGCATCTGCGCTTGGAACGTCGCGACGTGCTCGAGCTGCGTGGCGCGCTCGTCGGCGAGACGGTGCTGCAAGGCTTCCGAGCTGCGCGCTTCCAACGCGTTGTCGCGTTCGCTGCGCGCGATGTTCGCTTGCCACGCGAAGGCGACGACGCCGACGACGAGCGCGGCGGTGACGGCGGATCCGGCGAGCACCGTGACGCGATGGCGGCGCACGAATTTCTGCAAGCGATAGGTCGCGCTCGGCGGGGCGGCGACGACGGCTTCTCCGCCGAGAAAGCGCCGAATGTCCGCGGCCAACGCGCTCGGCGTTTCGTAGCGGCGCGCGCGGTCCTTCTCGAGCGCCTTCATCACGATCCAATCGAGTTCGCCGCGCACGAGCACGCCCAGGCGCTTGGGCTCGACGTTGCGGCGCGCTGCGACGTTGCCGAGCGTCTCGGCCGATTCGCGCAAGCGCGTCGACGGCGTCGGCGGCTCGTCCTCGCGGATCATGCGCTGGATTTCGCTGTAGAACGCCTCCGCGATGGTCTTCGCGTCGAACGGCGTGCTGCCCGTCAGCAGCTCGTAGAGCACGACGCCGAGCGAGTACACGTCCGTGCGTGTGTCGATGTCGAGCGAGCCTTGCGCTTGCTCAGGGCTCATGTACTGCAGCGTGCCGATCACCTGCTTGTGTTCGGTGAACAGCGTCTTGTCGGTGAGCTTCGCCGAGGTCGCCTTGGCGATGCCGAAGTCGATCACCTTCGCCACCGGTCGACCGTCCTGCGTGACGATCAAGATGTTCGACGGCTTGATGTCCCGATGGATGACGCCCTTTTGGTGCGCATGCTGAACCGCGCTGCACACCTGCGCGAACAGCTCGAGTCGCGCGTCGATGGCGAGGCTGTTCTTGTCGCAGTACTCCGCGATCGGCTCGCCCTTGACCAACTCCATCACGAAGTACGGCCGCCCCGTCTCCGTCGCGCCGGCGTCGATTACGCGCGCGATGTTGGCGTGGTCCATCATCGCCAGCGCTTGACGCTCTTGCTCGAAGCGCGCGACGACTTGGCGCGTGTCCATCCCGAGCTTGATGATCTTCAGCGCGACACGCCGCGCGACCGGCTTCTCCTGCTCGGCCATGAACACCACGCCGAAACCGCCTTCGCCGATTTGCTCGAGCAACTTGTAGGGCCCGATGCGCGTGCCCGGTCCTTCGTGGATCGCCGCCTTCGCCTCGGGCGCCGGCCCTGTCGGCGCGGACAGGAAGCGCTCGTCTCGCGCCGCTGCGAGCATCGCCGTCAAGCGCCGCTTCAGCTCGGCATCGCCGCCGCAGTGCGCGTCGAGAAACGCCGCGCGCTCATGCGCCGCGAGCTCGAGTGCGCGCTCGAACAAGCTGCGCAGGCCTTCGTTCTTTGAATCAACCATTGGATTCGCGACGTTCGCGTTCACACGCGATCGTTGAGGTTCGCGTTCACACGCGATCGTTGTCGATCGCTTCCTTGAGCCAGCCCCGGGCGAAGGCCCAGGCGCGCTTGACGGTCGGTGACGAAACGCCGAGCGCTGCGGCGGTTTCTTCGATGCTGAGACCCGCGAAGTAGCGCAGTCGTACGACGGAGGCTGCTTCGGAGTCGACGCCCTCCAAGCGTTCGATCGCCTCGTCGAGGATCAAGAATCCCGCAGATTCCGCCTCCGAGTTCGGATCGGGCAGCGTGGTGAGCTCGACCGCCGCACGCCGCGCCTCGCCTCCGCCGCGACGCTCGGCCGCCTTCGAACGCGCATGGTCGACCAAGATGCGCCGCATCGCTTGCGCGGCGGCGGCGAAGAAATGCGCGCGGTTCTGCCATGGAATTTCGCGAGGTCCGACCAGGCGCAGGTAGGCCTCGTGCACGAGCGCAGTCGCGTCGAGCGTGTGTCCGGCGCGCTCGCCGCGCAAACACGCCTGCGCAGCGGCGCGCAGCTCGGCGTAGACCTGCGGCACGAGCAGTTCGATGCGCTCGGCGTCCGCGCGCTCGGGATCGAGCAACAGGTCGAGCGTCGTAGGTTGCGGTCCGAGCGGCATGCGGCGGAATGTACCGGGCGCGCAGTGTCGACGGCTCGCTGCTGCACGATTCGCGACGCAGCCGACGTCACGCGCGACGGAATTCGGAATTCCTGATCCGTGTGCGAGGCGCAGCGCGCTTCTCGCTGCGACGCAACGGTCGAACGACGCACGCGCGCTGTCCACGTCGCGCTGTCCACCGCCGCGAGAACTCCATGAACACCAGCGTCACTCCCGATCGAATTCTGCAGACGGGCCTGGGCTTTTGGGCTTCGAAGGCTCTGCTCAGCGCGACCGAAATCGGGCTCTTCACGGAGCTCGCTCGCGGTCCGGCATCGCTCGAAGCGCTCAGCGCTCGGCTGGAGTTGCACCCGCGTTCGGCGCGCGACTTCCTCGACACGCTCGTGGCACTCGGGTTCCTGCGACGCAACGACGGGCGCTATTCGAACGCGCCCGAGACCGACCTCTTCCTCGACCGCGCCAAGCCGTCGTACCTCGGCGGCCTCATGGAAATGGCGAGTCACAGGCTGTTTCCCTATTGGGGGCACCTGACCGAGGCGCTGCGCACCGGGCAACCGCAGAACGAAATCAAGGCGGGCGGAGCGGGGTTGTTCGAAGCGATCTATCGCGAGCCGGCGGCCCTCGAGAATTTTCTCGCGGCGATGACCGGACTCAGCCGCGGCGCCAACGTCGCGATCGCTCACAAGTTTCCTTGGCGCGAGCACCGCACCTTCGTCGACGTCGGCACGGCGCAAGGCGACCTCGCCGCGCAGGTCGCGCTCGCGAACGGCCACCTCGGCGGCGTCGGTTTCGACTTGCCGAAGATCGCGCCGGTTTTCGAGAAGCACGTCGCCGCGTGCGGCGTGAGTGGACGCGTGTCGTTCGCTCCCGGCGACTTCTTCGCCGACGAATTCCCGCGCGCCGATGTCGTCGTGATGGGCCACATCCTCCACGACTGGGATTTGCCGACGAAGCGGATGCTGATCGCCAAGGCCTTCCAAGCCGTGCCGCGCGGCGGCGCGCTCGTCGTGTACGACGCGATCATCGACGACGATCGTTCGAAGAACGCCTTCGGGCTGTTGATGAGCCTCAACATGCTGATCGAGACGCCGGGCGGCTTCGACTACACCGGCGCGGACTGCGCGGGTTGGATGAAGGACGCGGGCTTCGCGTCGACGCGCGTCGAGCCGCTCGCCGGCCCCGATTCGATGGTGGTCGGCGTCAAGTAGCGCGAGTCGCGCGGCGCAGCGCAACGGCGGCGCGCTCCCTCGAGCACGAGTCGGAACTTCCTGATCCACCGCCGCGCGAACTCGCGCTTCCAGCAACGACGCGCTCGACGCGCGCCGGACGAGAGTTCGGCGACGCGAGCGCGGCTCGTCTCTACAACCCCTCATGAAACTGACCCGCATCGCTGCACTAACTTTTGCGACGCTCTGCATCGCGACCTCCGCCTGTCGATCGACCGCTCCGCAGGGCTTCGGCTCCGCCGACCGTGCGGCGTTGAACGCACTCGAAGCGTCGTTCACGCGCATGCTTTCGACGGGCGACTCCGCAGGGCTCACCACGCACTACTACTCCGCGGATGCGGTGGTCATGCCGCCGAACGAACCGTCGGCCGTCGGCAGCCACGCGATCGCGAAGTTGTTCAGCACGTGGCCGCCGGTGAAGGACGTCGTGCTGACGAAGTGCGAGATCTACGGCTGCGGCGATGTCGCGTATTCGACGGGCACGTACTCGATGACGCTCCTGCCGCCGGGCGCCGCGCCGATCCACGACAAAGGCAAGTTCCTCGACATCGCGCGCCGCCAAAACGACGGCAGTTGGAAGGTCACGCGCGACATTTTCAACTCGGACCTGCCGGCCGCAGGCAACTGAACGCACGAGCGCGCTCGCTCAACGCACGGCTCGCCGTCGCCGTCGTGATCAACGGCAACTGCGCGCGCGCCTCACGGACACATCGAGAAGCTCACACCGTTCGACAGATTGGTGGTCTTCGGCGCGGGCGGATCGCGGAACCAGCACTGCGCGTGGAACGCTTGTCCCGGCGTCGCGGGAGCTCCGAGCGCGATCGGATTGGCGGCGAGAAACGCGAGCACGTCGAGCGCGATCGTGCCGTCGCACGCGAGCTGCGTGCCGCCCGAGAACTGGACCGGCGTGCGTTGGATCGGCGACTTCACGCACATGAAGCTCGTGCTGCCGGCTGCCCACGGCAACGCGACGGCGCCGGACACGCCGTAGAAGATCACGCCGCTCGCGAGCCCTTCGATCGACGTGCAGGTCAGCGTGAATCCCGAGCCGGCGCCGGCCGACGGCAAACCGCTCGCGCCGAGCGTCGGCACGCAACCGTGCGTCGTGGTCGAGCTCGTGCAGAAGCTCGCCACGCTTCCGGTGCACACCGTGTGCTCGAGCCAATCGATCGTGTTGTCCCAAAAGATCGCGTGACTCGCCGAGTAGGCGGGCGGATACGAGAAGTAGTTGGCGTCGTTGACGAACACGACGCGACCGGAGCCGTAGGAAAACGCGAGCACCGCCGCGCTCGCATCGGGATTGCTCGCGATCACCGTCGCCGACGGCGCGACCGCGGTCCAACGGCCCGGGGAGTTGAAGCCTTGGAGCGTCATCACGGTTCCGAACGGACCGCTGATCACGGGATGCGTGGGCGCCGTGATCGTGTCGATCACCCCGGAGCCGCCGTACTGGCCGCCGTAACTCGCCGCCCCGAACAGCGCCGCGAATTGTGCGTTGGCGGCTGCGACCGAATCGCCTTCGCCTTGGTAGAGCACCGAACCGCCGGCGATGACCCAGGCTTGCAGCGCGCTTGCCTCGCTCGCGGACAAGGTCGAACTCGGATTCATGTTGCCGGTGAAGAACACGTCGGCGCCCGCCAGTGCTGCCGCAGTGATCAATCCCGTCGTCTGCACGCTGTAGCCGTGCAATAGCAGTTGGCTGTGCGGCGCGACCATGCCGGTGCCCGTCAAGTAGTAGCCGTACGCGCCCGTGTAAGCGCGCGTGTCGTCGAAGGCGAGCACGGTTTGTGCGTCGGCGCGAGAGGCCGCGAGCGTGAAGACGGTGAGTGCAACTCCAAGAAGGCTCGATCTCATGCTTACCTCGCGCTGTTGTGCGGGACTGCGACGTGAGTGCGGATCCTAACGCGAGTCGCGCACAACGGCGGAAGCGTCATGCGGTCCGAGCGCCGGCGTCTTCGAGCAACTGCCGGTACCAGCGTGTAGCGGCGTCGACGTGGCTCTCGAAACCGCGCACGCCCCACACGACCGAGAACGTTTTGCGCGAGCCCGCGTGGGTTTTCGTGCGTTGCGCGTCCTTGACGGCGTTCGCGCAGGCGCCGTCGGCGTCGAAGAGGCACAGCAGGCCTTCGATGTCGATCGTTTGACCGGAGGCGTTGAAGACGTAGCTCGCGTTTGCGGCGCCGAGGGCGATGCGCAAGGGCTCTTTCGCGCGATCGAGATCGATCACGCTGATCGGAAGGCCGCTGTGCAGCGAGGTTGCGTTGCAGGCGTCGACGGCGAGGTTGATGTTCGGAAGGCCCACTTCCGTTGCGGCGCGCGCGAGGTATTCGGAGGACGGTTTGCCGCGACCGGTGGGTTTGTAGCCGCCGTGGCGCAGAAGGTCGCGCACGGCTGCGCGTAGTTCCTCACTGCGCTTGATCGGCGCGGGCGCGTCGTCGCGATGAAAGGCGAGCAGAGTCTCGGGGACGGCGATTTCGCCGAGCGGCAGCGCAAATTCCGTGGTGAAGGACGTGGCGAAGAGGAGCGGGTGCGCGCAGAGCGTGAGCGTGACCATGGTGGGCGGACAAGCTACACGCGCTGTTGCGGGCGAGCGTCGTCAGCGCGAGGGAGCGCGAGTGAGTTCGGCCTCGACATCCGTAGCCAACAGCTCCAGGAGTTCGGCCGAACTCCTGTCATCGCCCGGTCCGCGCTCCAGGAGCTCCATCCAGTCGTAGCGCCGCGCGATGCGCCCCTCGCGGTCGAGCAGCATGAGCGTCGGGTATCCCGCAATGCCCCATTCATCGGCCCACCGACCGCTGGTCGAGCCCTGCCACGAATTCCGCCAGGTGATGCCGCGCTGCTGCGTCCGAGCACGGAACAGTTCACGGTCCTTGTCGGT
The DNA here is from genome assembly GCA_964358875.1 of uncultured Planctomycetaceae bacterium. Taxonomy (GTDB): domain Bacteria; phylum Planctomycetota; class UBA1135; order UBA1135; genus CAYHRR01. The sequence goes on from CAYHRR010000114.1 coordinate 8,343, forward strand.
GTCGACTCCCAGAAGTGTGAAGCCGCGTTCGCGGAAGCGTTCTTCGAGTCCGTTCCACACGGGAACGTGCGTGTTGCAGCCGGGTCACCAAAAGCCCCAGAACAGCAGCAGCACGACGCGCCCGCGATAGTCCTCGAGGCGGAAAGGGACGCCGTCGACATCCTCGGTCGCGACGGACGGAGCGAGCATGCCTTCGCGCAATCGGTCGAGCGCGAAGTGCGAACGTCGCGCGTCGCGAGCGAGCTCCGGGGCCGTCGCGTCACGCGCGAGAGCGGCGAACAACTCGCGCGCCTCGACGAGTTCCGCCGGCGTGTCGCGGCGCGATTCGTAAGCGAGCTGAAGCATGCGCGCGAATTCGAAGCGCGCCACCTCGCGCACTTCGGGCCGCGCAGCGTGTTCGATCAGGGCACGGTAGGCCGGCTCGATCTGAGGAAGCGCGCGACGGTACGCGACGCTCAAAGACATCAACGCGTCGCCGGTGTTGATCCAGAGGATCGGGAGGGCGCGGCACAACTCGAGCGCCCACGGCTCGTCGGCGCAGTGCGTGCATAGGACGGTCAGGCCCACGCGTCGCAAGCGTTCGCGCGACTCGAGCGCGACGCCGAGCACGCCGTCGTTCTCGACCAACCAGCGCAGCGCACGCGGCGAGCCGCGTTCGGCGAGCTGCGACAGTCTCTCGATCGGCTCGCTCGATGGCGAACCCTCGAACCAGCGCGAGCGGCCGTCGATGTGGAACAGGGCCTCGCCCGCGGCGACGGCCGAGCGCGCTTCGGTGTCCAGCGCGGCTTGTTGTCCGGCAGGCGCGAGTTCGAAGGTGTCGAGTAGACGTTCGTAGCGCGCGATTGTCGGTGACTCGATAACCGGCGGAGAGCTCGTGCAGGAGAGCAGCGCGAGCCACGCGAAGAACGGAAGGAGTGGTGCGAGCTTCACGATGGATGTGGACACGGTAGCTGCGGAGGAGAGAAGAGGCCCGCGCGCGGCGAAGTTCGAAGCTAAGGAGCGCGAGCCGCGCTCGCGAATGGACACAGCGCAGCTTGCCGACGAAGAAGTCCTGCGCGCGTTCCGCGCGCGCGTCTCCCTAAAACTCGTGGCCCGCGGGGGCGCTTGGGGG
>CAYHRR010000115.1:0-9427 GCA_964358875.1 uncultured Planctomycetaceae bacterium
GCTGATCGTGCTGTTCCTGGGCGAGATGCTGACGGCGACGGCGATGGGGTTCTACGAACACGAACTCGGACGCATGCTCATGCTCGCGAGTTTCATCCCGTTGATCATGTCGAGCGGCGGCAACACAGGTTCGCAGGCGACGACGCTGATGATTCGCGCGCTCGCGCTCGGCGAAGTGAAGCTCTCGGATTGGTGGCGCGTGATGCGGCGCGAACTGCTGATCGGCTTGTCCCTCGGAGTCGTGCTCGGAGCGATCGGCTTCGTGCGCATCGTCGTGTGGCAGTACGCGTCGGAGGCCTACAACGGCCCGGGTCTCGGCATGTACGGCCCGCACTTCGTCGCCGTCGGCGCAACGATTTGCGTCAGCCTGATCGGCATCGTGCTGTGGGGCAGCCTCGCGGGCTCGATGCTCCCGATCGTGCTGCGTCGCCTCAAATTCGACCCGGCGAGCGCCTCGGCGCCCTTCGTCGCGACGCTGGTCGACGTCACCGGGCTCGTCATCTACTTCTCCGTCGCCAGCTTCTTCCTCGCCGAACAACTCGCCGCGCCCGCGCCGCTCCCATGAACCCTCAAGACACGACGTTTCTCGCCGACCACAAAGTCGAGATCTACACCGCGACTTGGTGTCCCGATTGTCGACGCCTCGAGCGTTGGCTCGCCGACAACCACGTCGCGCATTCGAAGGTCGACATCGACAAAATCGACGGCGCGGCCGCGGAACTCGAAGAACGCACCGGCAAGCGCGGCGTGCCGTACTTCAAGCTCGACGGCACGCGTTGGGTGCGCGGCTACCACAAGGAACTGCCGACGCGCTTCGATCCGAAGCTGCTCGAAGCCGAGTTGCGCGCGGCGCTCGGCTGACGCTCAGCGAAAGCGCGCGAGTTCGCCGGCGAGCTGCGCGTGGAGTTCGCCGAGCCACGGCGGGGGAGTTTGCGGCGCGAGCAGTGTCGCTCCGGCGCGCGGATCGTTCGGCGCGCACACGATCGTGACGTTCTCGATTCCGACGTGCGTCGCTAGCACGAACAGTTCTTCGATGGCTTCGTCGCCGATCGCGAGACAACCGACCGAACGATCCGAGCCGTGGATGAAGATCTCGCCGCCCGGAGCGCGCGCTTCCTCGCGTGCGTGCGCGAGATCGAACGCGTTCGGATAGCCGACCTCGAGCGACAGGTGGAAGCGCGAGTTCGGGTTGAGGCTCGCGAGCGCGTACACGCCCTCGGGCACCTGACGGTCGCCTTCGCAGAGCTTCGGCCCTGGTCCGCCGCTCGCGGCGAGCACCGGCCACGCGTGCACGAAGCGCGGAACGTCGTCCAGCGACCACAGCTCGAGCGAGCGCTCGGCCTTGAAGGCGAGCAGCGCGATGCGCCGCGGCGGATAGGTGCATTCCGCCTTCGCGAACAACGGCGCGAGCTGTGCATCGACGCGCGCTCCGTACTCGTGGCAAACGTCTTCGAGCGTTCGAGCAGAGCGCATGGCGGCGTAAAGTGTCGCGCGCATTGACCGCGAGGCGAGCAGCGCGACGGCACACGTCGTCGCGAGCGCGGCCGCGATCCAAACCGCTTTCGACATCGGACGAACTCTATGGAACTCACGACCGCGCTCCGAGCGCTGTTCTGGCCCGCTGCGTTGGTCGCTGCGAGTTCGTGCTCGCTCGCGCGCACGCAGGTCGCGCCGCCCGCGCCCGCGCCCGTCGCGAAAGCGGAGGCGCCGCAGGTCGAAAGCCTCGACGCCGTTCTCGAAGTCGTGCGCGCGAAGTACGACTTGCCCGCGCTCGCGGCGACGATCTTGTCGGGCAAGGACATCGTCGCGCTCGGCGCCGTCGGCTTCCGTGATCGCGAACTGAAAACGCCGGTGAAGAGCGACGATTTGTGGCATCTCGGCTCGTGCACGAAGGCGATGACCGCGACGCTCGCGGCGAAGCTCGTCGAGCAGGGCAAGCTCACTTGGAAGACGACGATCGGCGACGCCTTCCCCGAGTTGCGCGAGACGCTGCGCAAGGAATGGCGCGACGTGTCGATCGAGTTGCTGCTCCAAAACCGCGGCGGCGTCGCGGGCGATCCGCCGCGCGCGGCGTGGAGTGCGCTGTGGTCGCGCACCGATACTCCGCGTTCCGCGCGCCGTTGGTTCGTCGAGCAGGTGCTCGCCGAAGCGCCCGCCGCTGCGCCGGGCACGAAGTTCATCTACTCCAATCAAGGCTTCACCATCGCAGGCGCGATGCTCGAAGCGTTGACCGACACGGCGTGGGAGGAGCTGATCACCAAGGAGCTCTTCGTTCCGCTGGGAATGACGAGCGCGGGCTTCGGCGCGCCAGGATCCACCGATCTCGTCGATCAACCGCGCGGCCACGCGCCCGGTCCGATCGCGCCCGGACCGCGCGCCGACAATCCTCCGGCGATCGGGCCGGCGGGCACGGTGCATTGCTCGCTCGCCGATTGGGCCAAGTTCGTCGGCGCGCACATGCGCGGCGAGAAGGGCGAGGACGGTCTGCTCAAGGCGACGAGCTTCCGCAAGCTGCACGAATGCCCGGAGTTTCAGAGTTACGCGATGGGTTGGATGCGCATGCCGCGCAAGTGGTCCGCGGGCGATGCGTTCACACATTCGGGCTCGAACACGATGTGGTTTTGCACGGTGTGGTTCGCGCCGGCGATCGACCAAGCGTTCCTCGTCACGACCAACTGCGCGAGCGACAAGGCCGGGCAGGCGTGCGACGAAGTCGTCGGCGAGTTGTTGAAGCTGCGCGGGCTCGCGAAGTAGCGCACAGGAGCAATTCATGTTGCAGCGAGAGATGCAGGAAGGCGTCGCCGTGTTGCGCGTGGAGCACGGCAAGGTCGGCGCGCTCGACGTCGAGTTGTGTGACGACATCGCGACGACCTTCGCTGCGCTGGCGCACTCCGACGCGCGCGCCGCAGTGCTCACCGGCACGGGCTCGGCGTTTTCAGCGGGCGTCGATCTGCACCGCGTGGTCGCGGGCGGCGCGGCCTATGTCGAACGCTTCTTGCCGGCGCTCGACCGCGCGCTCGAGGCCGTCTTCGCGTGTCCGTTGCCCGTAGTCGCCGCCGTCAACGGCCACGCGCTCGCCGGCGGTTGCGTGCTTGCTTGCGCGTGCGATCAACGCTTGATGAGCGATGGAAAAGGCCGCGTCGGCGTGCCCGAATTGCTCGTCGGCGTGCCGTTTCCGTGGCTCGCGCTCGAGATCCTGCGCGCGACCACGCCGCGCGCGCACATCGCCGAGCTCGTCTATCGCGGACGCACGTATCCGCCGGCCGAAGCGCTCGCTCGCGGACTCGTCGACGAAATCGTCGCGCCGGAGCAGTTGATGCCGCGCGCGCTCGAACTCGCGCGTTCCCTCGGCGCCGTTCCGCGCGAAGCGTTTTGCCTCGCGAAGGCGCAGTTGCGCGACCGCGTGCTCGAAGAGCGCGAGCGTCGTCGCGAGCACGATGCGTTCGTGCTGCGCGCGTGGCGCGATCCGGCGACGCACGCGCGCATCTCGACCTACCTCGAAGCGACGCTCGCGAAGAAGTGATGGCGCTGCGCATCGTCTACGGGGTTTCCGGCGAGGGCTCAGGTCACGCCTCGCGCGCGGCCGAGGTGCTCGCGCACTTGGTCGAGCGCGGCCACGTCGTCAAGGTCGCGAGCTACGACCGCGGCTTCCGCGCCTTGTCGCTGCGTTTTGACGTGCTCGAAGTCGAAGGCCTGTCGATCGGCACGAGCGACAACCACGTCAGCCTGATCAAGACCTTCACTGAGAACCTCGCCAAGCTCCCCGACGGCGTGCGTTCGCTGCGCCTGGTGAAGCGCGCGCTGTTCGAGGAGTTCAAGCCCGACGTCGTGCTGTGCGACTTCGAGCCGCTGACCGCGCACCTCGCGCGGCACTTCGAGCTGCCGCTCGTCACGATCGACAACCAACATCTGTTGCGCTACGTCGACTTCCCGCGCCCGACGGGACTCGCGCGCGAAGCGTTGGTCTCGACGAACCTCGTGCGCGCTCTCGTGCCGAAGCCGGACGTGTCGCTCGTGACGAGTTTCTACCGCGGGCGCGTGCTCAACCGCCGCACGTTCCTCTTTCCGCCGATCCTGCGCCGCGAAGTGCTCGAGCTGCGGCCGACGCGCGGCGAGCACGTCCTCGTCTACTTCACCAAGGGCTTCGACAGCGCGCTCGAAACGCTGCGCGCGTCGCGCGACGAACGCTTCGTCGTGTACGGCTACGAGCGCGAGGAGACTGTCGGCAACATCGAGTTCAAGCGCGCGTCGAGCGCCGGTTTCTTGCGCGATCTCGCGACGTGCAAGGCCGTGATCGCGACCGCAGGTCTGACGTTGCTCACCGAAGCGCTGCACTTGGGCAAACCAATGTTGGCGCTGCCGATGGCGAAGCAGTTCGAGCAGGAATTGAACGCCGCGTTGCTCACGGCGAGCGGTTTCGGCGCCGGCGCGCGCGAAATCGAGGCCGCGACGCTCGCCGATTTCCTGCAGCGCGTGCCCGAGTTCGAGCTCCGTCTGCGCGACTACCCGCGCGCCGACAACACGTTGCTGTTCGCGAAACTCGACGCACTGCTCGCCGACGGCGCTGTGCTCGCCCGCGACTTCCATGCGCGCCGCGACGAACTCGGAAACGCGCCGGAATGAGCTCGTTTACGGCCTCCGACTCGCGTTTTCGCGCGCATCTGACGCTGGCCGTCTTGACCGCGATCTACGCGCTCAACTTCGTCGATCGCCAACTCTTGTCGGTCGTGCTCGAGCCCGTGAAGCGCGAACTCGGTGCGAGCGACACGCAGATGGGCTTGCTGACGGGCACGACCTTCGCGCTCTTCTACACGTTCGCGGGCATTCCGATCGCGCGCGTCGCCGACCGTAGTTCGCGGCGCACGATCGTCGCGCTCGGCCTCGGCGTGTGGAGCGCGATGACGGCGCTGACGGGCAGCGCGCGAACGTTTACGCAGCTGGCGCTGGCGCGTGCGGGCGTCGGCATCGGCGAAGCGGGATGCACTCCGCCGGCGCACTCCTTGATTGCCGACCTCTACGCGCCGGCGCAGCGCGCGACGGCGATTGCGGTCTATTCGTCGGGCATCTACGTCGGCATGTTCGTCGCCAATACGGTCGGCGGCGACTTCTACAAGCTCTACGGTTGGCGCACGACCTTCGTTGCGTTCGGTCTGATCGGCATCGCCTTTGCGCTCGTCGCGCCGCTCGTGTTGAGCGAGCCCAAGCGTGAAGATCAGACGGTCCGTCACGAGGTCGTTGCGCGCGCGCCATCGATGTTGGAAACGGTGCGAGCGCTGCTCGTTGCGCCGGGCTTCGCGCATCTCGCGCTCGGCGCCGGCATCAAGTCGATCGCGGGTTACGGCCTGGCGACTTGGGCGTCGGCCTTTCTCGGCCGTGTCCACGGACTCGCGCCCGATGAAGCCGGCTATTGGCTCGGCCGGATCGGTATCGGCGGGGCGGTCGGCACGTTTTTCGGCGGATGGCTCGCCGATCGTCTCGGACGCCGCGATCCGCGCTTGCGCTTGCGCAGCGCCGCGTGGGCGACGCTCGCGGCGTTGCCGTGCCTCTATCTATTTCTGTTCGCGTCGAGCGCGAGCGTCGCGTTGATCGCCTACGTGCCGGCGACCGTGCTCGGCGCGATGTACCTCGGCCCGGTGTTCGCACATTCGCAGGAGTTGGCGCAACCCGCTCAACGCGCGACGGCTTCGGCGCTGCTGCTCTTCGCGATCAACTTGATCGGACTCGGCCTCGGACCGCTCGCGGTCGGAGCGTTGAGCGACGCGCTCGAAGCGAGCTGTGGTGCCGAGTCGCTGCGCTGGTCGCTGGCCGTCGTCGCCTTGACGTACGTGTGGGGCTCGTGGCACTTGCTGCGCGCAGCCTCGCGCTGACTCAGAACACGAAACGCACGTCGGGATGGCGACTGAGCGCCGCGAACAGCCCCAAGCGCTCCACTTCGTCGAGCACGAGCACTTCGAGTTGCAGCGAGCGGTACTTGCCGCCGGAGCTCTCGAGTCCGGGCGTCAAGGTGTGCACGCGCTCACCGACGGTGACGACGGCGGCGGAGCGCAAGCGCACTTCATCGGGGCCGATGATGCGGTACGACCACGTGCACGGGTACGTGATCTCGGGGCGGCGTCCGTCTTCGGAGAGGTTGTGCACGGCGTGGAGCGGCCGAATTGTAGGCCGCGCGGCTCAGCGAGTCAGCGCTTGGAAGCGCTTGTCGCCGGCGAGCACGGCGAGCTTGGTGTCGGCGCGCGCCACCGTGCGCCACTGCACGTCGGCCTCGATCGCTTCGTTGAGCAGCGTCACGGCGGAGTTCGCATCGCCTGCTTGCGCCGCGGCGCGCGCCGCTTCATAGGCCAGTGCCGGTCGCGCGCGACTGCGCAACTGGCCGGCGATCTCGAGGCTCTTGCGTGCATGTGCGAGCGCATCCGCGAACTTGCCCTGCGCGCCGAGCGCGAGCCCGACGGCCTCTTCGGCGAGCATCCACGCGAAGCGTTGCTCGGTCGTCGGCGTGCGCAGCTTCGTCAACAACTCCAGCGCGCGCGAATGCGCCGCGAGCACTTCCGACGCCGTGCCGCCGGCGAACACGAGCAGCTCCGCCGATGCGAAGGCGAGCGCTGCGTCGTCGGGCTTGCGCGCGAGTTCTTGCTTCAACGTCGCGCGCTCATTGGGGTGCGCGAGAAAAGCGCGGTGCTGCGCGTCGCGCACATCGCGCGGCAGGTTGGTCGGTTCGCCGAGGCGCGCGTAGGCGACGCGCAGCGACGCGGCGAGCTTTTCGAAGTCGCGCTGCGCGAAGCTCGCTGTGCCCGGCTGCACGAGCGCGGTCACGCGCACGTCGAAGACGAAACCCGCGGCGACGATCCACGCGTCGAAGCGCACACCGGTCGCGCCGCCGGAAAGTTCTTGCTCGAGCGTTCGGCAGGCGATGTCGCCGGCCTTGAAGCGCAGGCCCTCGCCGGCCGTGTTCTCCGCGCGCCACTGTTCGCCGGTGCGGTGCGGGCGATCGAGCGACGCGAAGACGATCAACGTCGTTCCCGCGGGCTCGATTTCGCCGACGAGCAGCGCCTGTTCGGCGTCCGCCTTGGAGAGCAGCGCGATCAACTCGTCGGCGCGGCGGTAGCCGGGAGCCGTGATCGAGATCTGCAGCTCGCTGTTGGGCAAACGCGCGCAAACATCAGCGGCGGGCGAACTGCAAACGGCCGCTAACGCAGCGATCATCGTGGCGAGCATGCTTCGGCCTTCCTTGCGCGCGAGTACGCGTCGCAAGCGGCCTCAATCGACCGGCGGCGGCGCGGCGACTGAAGCGCGAGTTTCGAGAAGCGCCAGGACTTCGCGACCACTGTGCGCCGGCGCGTCGGATGGTCCGCGGCTCGCGGTCCTTTCGCCGGCCTTCCGCGCCGTTGCCGAAGGTCGGTCCGTCGTTGAAGGCGCCGGTCCGGCGCCCCGCAGGCGTGCTCGAAGCTCGTCAGCGCATCGCGCTCGTGGCGAAACCAGCGCGCGGGCGCGCCGACACACTGCCGATGCAACGGCGCGTCGAAGCTCCCGCCGCCGGCGCGCACGCGACGGTTCAACCGAGAAAATTCTGCGCTGCACGTCGCGCGGCGGCGTTTTGGGGAACCGCGAGCACCGCGCAGCCGTCTGAACGGCGTCTCCACGTGTCGGCGCACCGTGAAGGGAACCTCGTTCCCGGCGCGGATCGCGACCGCGCGCCTTCTTGCGACCCAGTAGGCTTCGGGTAGCGTCCCGTGCTCGCTCGGCGTCCCCGGACGGCGCCGACCACGCACGACACGCTCCCCTTCGACTCTCGCCGCGACACCGAAACCAGCTCTTCCTTATGAAGCGACTCCAGGGACTCTTCTCCATCACCTCCACGCTCGCCGCCGCCCTCGCCCTGGGCGCGACGGTCCAGGCTCAAGGCGCGTGGAGCGATCCGACCAACGACCAGCGCGTGGTGTGCTTCGCCGAAGGCACGGACGCGGGCTACATGGACGCGGTCAATCAATTGATCCCGCCGATGCCCGAGTACTTCATCGGAGCGCGTTGGACGGGCGGTTCGACGGGCGACCCGTCGGTGCAGACCTGGAGCTTCGTTCCGGACGGACTTTCGATCACCGGTTCGGCCGGCGAAGCGACCTCGCCGAGCAACCTGTTCGCGCAGATGGATTCGAAGTTCGGCGGCATCGCCAACCGCGCGACCTGGATCAATCGCATTCAGATGAGCTTCGATCGCTGGGAGCAATTGAGCGGCATCGACTTCACGCGCGTCACCGCCGCGGGCGTCGAGTGGGACGACAACGCGGCCTGGGGCACGGCGGGCAACGACACGACACGCGGCGACATCCGCATCTCCGCGCACAACATCGACGGCGTCAACGGCATCCTCGCGTACACCTTCTATCCGCAGAACGGTGACATGGTCATCGACAGCTCGGAAGGCTGGGGCTCGTCCGGCAGCACGCACATCTTCCTGCGCAACGTGGTGACGCACGAACTCGGCCACGCGCTCGGCATCGATCACATCTGCACGAACAATTCGAACCAGTTGATGGAGCCGTTCTATTCGGCCGCCTTCGACGGTCCGCGCCAGGACGACATCCGCGCCGTGCAGCGCAACTACGGCGACGAGAACGAAGGCGACAACACCTTCGGCGCAGCCAAGCTCGTGACGTTGGTCGACGCCGTGTCGGCGACGTTCGGCACGCCGGCGCTTCCGCCGACGGGCGCCAACGACGCGGCCTCGTCGACGCTTTCGATCGACGCCAACGGCGAGCAGGACTGGTTCAAGTTCACGATCGCCGGCACCAAGAAGCTCGACGTGACGCTGACGCCGATCGGCACGAGCTACGACGACAACGCCCAGGCCGGGAACGGCTCGTGCCCCTCGGGCGTGACGACGAATGCACTCGCCATGGCCGATCTGTCGGTGCAGGTGTACGCATCCAACGGCACGACCGTGCTCGCGACCGCCGCAGCGAATGCCGCCGGCCTCGCCGAGACCCTGGTCGACGTGGTCTTGGCCAGCGCGGGCACCTACTACGTCCGCGTTTTGGAGGCGAACGCTCCGGCGCAGACGCAGCTCTACAAGTTGACGCTGCGCATCGATTCCAACTGCCCTGACAGCGACGGTGACGGCACCGACGATTGTCTCGACGGTTGCCCCGCCGACCCGCTGAAGATCGCGCCGGGCGCCTGCGGCTGCGGCATCGCCGACACCGACACGGACGGCGACGGCACGGCGAATTGCATCGACGGTTGCCCGAGCGATCCGGCGAAGATCGCGCCGGGTGCCTGCGGCTGCGGCGTGGTCGACTTCGACAGCGACGGCGACGGCGACGCGGACTGCGTCGACAACTGCCCGGACAACTACAACCCCGTGCAGGCGGACGGCGACGGCGACGGCGTCGGCAACGTCTGCGACAACTGCAACGGCTTTGCGAACAGCAAT
>CAYHRR010000116.1:0-9230 GCA_964358875.1 uncultured Planctomycetaceae bacterium
GCCGCGGCCGTAGAGCTTGTCGCCCTGGATCACCGGGGTCCACGGACCGAGGCCCGCGCTCCAGCCGGTCATCTCGGGCTGTTTGTCGAGGTGGCCGTAGAGCAGCACTGTGTCCTTCGTTTGACCCGGGATCTCCATGAAGATCACCGGCGTGCGCGCCTCGCCCTTGTCGTTTTTCAGGCTGACGACTTCGACCTTGAGGCCGGGGATCGGGCGCGCCTTGCACCACGCTTCGATCAAGGCGACGGCCTTCATCATGTGGCCCGTCGTGCGCCACGCGGCGTCGAAGGCCGGCGACTTGTTGGGGATCGCGATGTACTCGACGAGCGCGGGGACGATCGAACGGTCCCAGGTGTCGGCGAGAAAGCTCTGGAGCAGCTTCGGATCGAGCGCAACGGCCGCAGTGTTCGGTGTGGGATTCATGGCGGGGCGCGAGGATACTGCCGCCCTCCACAGCGCGCCATCCGAACGAACGCGCACGCAACCGTGAGTTCTCTCGCCGAAAGCTACGAGCGCCGCGTCTTCAATCCGTTGATGGACTTCGCGCTGCGCGGAGCGCGGATCGCGGCCTTGCGCGCGAGTTTGCTGGACGGCTTGCGCGGCGAAGTGCTCGAAATCGGCCTTGGAACCGGGCTCAACCTCGCGCACTACGAACGCGGCGTGCGCTTGCGAGCCGTGGTTCGCGAAGCGCAACTCGATCGACGCGCCGTCGCGCGCGCGGCGGAGCGCGGGCTGTCGATCGAGCACGTGCGCGGTGATGCCCGGTCGATTCCGTTGCCGGAGGCCTGCGTCGACGAACTCGTGTGCACGTTCGTGCTGTGCTCGGTCGACGATCCGGCGCGCGTGCTGCGCGAGTTCGCGCGCGTCCTGCGCGTCGGCGGCCGCCTGCACTTGCTCGAGCACGTGCGCTCGCCGCGGCGCTTCGAGCGTGCCGTGCAACGCGCGCTGACGCCGCTGCAACGCGTTTGGGCCTGCGGCTGCGAGCTCGACCGAGACTTGGCGACGTTCATCGAGCAAGCGGGCTTCGACACGCGCAAACTCGCGAGCGGCCGCAGCGCCGCACTGCCGTTCCCGGTCAGCGAACTGCTCAGCGGAGTTGCGCGCAGGCGCTGAACGGTTCTTCGGCGGCGCGCGCTCGCAGCTGCGATCAGCGCTCCTTCGTTGCGCGCGCCGTTCTGATCAGCGCTCCTTCGGAGCACTTGGCGTTCTGATCAGCGCTCCTTCGGAGCACTTTCGGTGTAGCCAAGTTCGCGCAGCACCTTCAGCTCCGCTTCGGTCGGCTCGCTGAGCGGCGTCGGCGACGCGGCGCCGCCGTGGCGCTGCTGCGTGCGCTGCAACTGTTCGAGCAGCACGCGCGCTTCGAGCGGCTTGCTCGCGAACAGATCGTGCTCCTCGCGCGGATCCGCGGCCAAGTCGTACAGCTCGTGCTTGCCGTCGCTCGAACGGATCACCTTGTAGTGCTCGAGGTACATCGCCGAGCGCGTGCGATCGAAACGCTCCTGCCAGCGTTGTAGGTCCTTCTTGCGGCTGAAACTGAGCTCGGCGAAGAGCGGCAGGCGCGCGGAGCCAGGGAACTGCGCCGCGTGCTTGTCTTCGATGGTCGTCGGCAAGGCGGCGAACGCCAAACGCGGCACGTCGGCGATCGACACCGGCGTGTCGACGATGCGGCCGCTCGTCTGTCCGGGGCGCTTGATGATCAAAGGGATGCGCAGCACGGGCTCGTACACGTCCTTCGAATGCTCGACCAAGTTGTGCTCGCCGAAATACTCGCCGTGATCGGCGCACACGATGATCAACGCGTCGTCGTAGAGCCCGCGACGCTTCAGCTGCTCGAACAACAGGCCGAGTCCGATGTCGAGGTTGGCGAGCGCGTTGTCGTAGGTGTCGATCGCCTTGGTGACCAGCTCTGGCGAAGCCGCGCCGCGCTTGTCGAACAACTCGACGTACAGCGCATCGAGATAGGTGTCGCCCGTTTCGCCCGGCGGCGGAACTCCCGGCACCTCGTTCCGGCGCGCGTCGATCAGCGGCGCCGCACGGTAGGTGCGGTGCGCGTCCATGTAGTTCATGAACAGGAAGAAGGGCTGCGGCGCTTGCGCTGAGTCGAGCCACGCGAGCGCGGCGTTCGTCAGAGGCACGGCGTCCACGCGCTCGTTCTCGAAGTGCTCGAAACCTTGGTCGAGCCCCGAGCGTTCGTTGACGTAGCCCATGTTGGCCACGATCGCGCCGGTCCTGTAGCGCTCGTCGCGCAGCACTTCGGCGAGTGTGATTTCCGCCGGCGCGAGCGCCGCCGCGTCCTCGATCACGATGTTGCCGGTCTCGGTGTCGCGACGTTCGTAGGCCTCGGCGTGGTGCTGGAACGGAAAGCGGCCGGTGAACAGCGAGGCGTGGCTCGGCAAGGTCCACGGCGCGCTCGCGCGAGCCGTCGTGTAGCGGTCGGCGCCGGCGGCGAAGGCATCGAGATTGGGGGTGGTGCGGCGCGCGTAGCCGTAGCAGGACAGGTGGTCGGAGCGCACCGTGTCGAGCACGACCAAGATCACGTTGGTCGGCGCCTTCGGCCGGCCGTCGCCGCAGGACATAAGGAGGGCGGCGCAGGCGGCCGGAAGGGCGGCGAGCAGGGCTCGGGGACGTGACATGGCGCGGAACTCTACCACGCAGCAGCGCGGCGGCACTGGCGAGTCGCGCTCGAACCCGCTGCGGCATAAGGGTTTGGGACTCGGCCTCGGCGTCCGGCACGGGTCGAGCTGCCGCTCGCCCGTGAAGAACCGGCGTCACCGCGCGAACGAACTATCGCATTGATATCATCTCGACATCTTACCGAGGACACCATGCAACCGACCCCGTCGACTGAAGAACGTCCCTTCTCACCTTTCTCCGGCTGGCTGATCTTCCCGCTGCACCTCGCCTGGCTGATCGCGACGATCGTCACCGCGATCAACACCGAGGGCAAAGCGCTGGTGCTCGGCGTCCCGATCTTCCTGCTGATGCTGCCGGGCTACTTCGTGGTCAACCCGAACACCGCGCGCGTGCTCGTGCTGTTCGGTCGCTACCGCGGTTCGTGCCGCAAGCCGGGTCTGTGGTGGACCAACCCCTTCTCGATCAAGCACGCGATCTCGCAGCGCGCGCACAACTTCAACAGCGAGAAGATCAAGGTCAACGATCTGCTCGGCAACCCGATCGAGATCGCCGCGGTCGTCGTGTGGCGCGTGCACGACACGGCGCGCGCGAAGTTCGACGTCGAGAACTACCAGGAGTTCGTCGCGCTGCAGAGCGAGGCCGCCGTGCGCCAACTCGCGAGCAAGCACCCCTACGACGACGATCACACCGGCGTGGTCGCGACGTCGCTGCGCGGCAGCGCCGACATCGTCTCGAAGGAACTGGGCGAAATGCTGCAGCAACGCCTCGAACAGGCCGGCGTCGAAGTCATCGAAGCGCGCCTGTCGCACTTGGCCTACGCGCCGGAAATCGCCTCGGCGATGCTGCAACGCCAACAGGCGACGGCGATCATCGCCGCGCGCACCAAGATCGTCGAAGGCGCGGTCGGCATGGTCGAACTCGCGCTCGAACAGCTCGACAAGTCCGGCAAGGTGCACCTCGACGCCGAGCGCCGCGCGGTGCTCGTCGGCAACTTGCTCGTCGTGTTGTGCTCGCACGAAAACCCGACGCCGGTGCTCAACACCGGGTCGCTCTACAACTGAGCGCGCGATGAATCCCGACCCGCGCGCGACCGCGGAGCCGCCGGACGCGGACGGCGGCGAGCGCAAGGCCTTCCTGCTGCGCTTGCCGCCCGATCTGCACGCCGAGCTGCGTTCCTGGGCCTCGATCGAGATCCGCAGCCTCAACGGACACATCGAGTTTCTGCTGCGCGACGCGCTGCGGCGCCGCCGCGACGGTTCGGGCGGTTCGGCGACGCCGCCCGCCTGAGGCGCGGGCCGTCGAACGCACGCAACACGATCCATGACGGGCGTGAAGGCCGACCGTACGATCCCGGCTCACGTGGACGTTGGATTCTTCAGCGACCAGCGCGCTGCGGCCGACAAAGTGCCCTCCCCGCCGCGCTCCCCGTGCGCCGTTTCATGGATCAATCCCCCGCCCAGCCCCCCCGCACTGTCGCACGGATGCAGCCGGGCGACCGCGTGCTCGTCATCGGCGCGGGTCCGGCCGGCCTGACGGCGGCCTACTTGCTCCAGCAGCAAGGCGCGCGCGTCACCGTGTTCGAGGGCACCGACATGGTCGGCGGCATCTCGCAAACGGCTCAGTACAAGGGCTACCGCTTCGACATCGGCGGCCACCGCTTCTTCACCAAATACGAGCCCGTCGAGCGCCTGTGGCACGAGATCCTGGGCGACGAGTTCATCTCGGTGCCGCGCCAGTCGCGCATCCATTACCGCGGCAAGTACTTCGACTATCCGCTCAAGGCCTGGAACGCGCTCTCCGGCCTCGGCCCGATCGAAGCCGTGCGCATTTTGTGCAGCTACGCCTACGCCAAGGCGCGCCCCAACCCCGTCGAAGAGAACTTCGAGCAGTGGGTTTCGAATCGCTTCGGCACGCGCCTCTACGAGATCTTCTTCAAGACCTACACGGAGAAGGTGTGGGGCATCCCCTGCACGGAGATCCGCGCCGAGTGGGCCGCGCAGCGCATTCAAAACCTCTCGCTCGCCAAGGCGATCATCAACGCCGCGTCGATCCAACGCCGCTCGACGAAGATCAAGAGCCTGATCAACGAGTTCCAATACCCGCGCCTGGGCCCCGGCCAGATGTGGGAGATGTGCACGGACAAGTTGAAGGGCTTCGGCGGCGAAGTGTTGATGCACCACAAGGTCAAGGCGATCGAAGTCGTCGACGGGCGCGCGGTTGCCGTGCGTTGCACCACGCCGAACGGCGAGCAGCGCTTCGAAGGCGAGCACGTGATCTCGACCATGCCGATCCGCTCGCTCGTGCGCGCGCTGCAACCGCAACCGCCCGCGCCGATCGTCACGGGCGCCGAGGGCTTGCGCTACCGCGATTTCGTCGTGGTCGCGCTGATCCTCGAACAGGAGCACCTGTTCACCGACAACTGGATCTACATCCACACGCCCGGCGTGAAGGTCGGTCGCATCCAGAACTTCAACAACTGGTCGAAGGCGATGGTGCCCGACGCAGGACGCACCTGCCTCGGCATGGAGTACTTCTGCTTCGAAGGCGACGGACTGTGGAGCGCGAAGGACGCGGACTTGGTCGCGCTGGCGACGAAGGAACTGGGTCAATTGGGGCTCGCCGATCCCAAGCTCGTCGTCGACGGCACGGTCGTGCGCATGCCCAAGGCCTATCCGATCTACGACTCGCAATACCGCGGGCACCTCGACTGCGTGCGCACGCATCTCGATCGCATCGCGAACCTGCATCCGGTCGGTCGCAACGGGATGCACAAGTACAACAACCAAGACCACTCGATGCTGACCGCGATGATGGTCGTGTGGAACATGGGCGGCGCGAAGCACGACGTGTGGGAAGTCAACACGGACTTCGAGTACCACGAGGAACAGCGTCTCGAAAAGCAGCCGGCTGCTGCGCAGCCCGTCGCTTGACGCGCGCAGGCACCGCACGGTCATGACGACCTCGTTGGACTCCGCGCCGAACTCGAATGCCGCGAGCGCCTATGTGCGCAGCTTCAATCGCTTCGAGCTCAAATACCTCGTGTCGCTCAGCGCGGCGCGCGCGTTTCTCGACGAGCTCGCTCTGCACGCGCAACCCGATCCGCACTCCGGCGCGCACGGCTACTCGATCTATTCGTTGTATTGGGACTCGCCGGAACTCGCGTTCTTCCACGAGAAACTCGACGGCGAGAAGTACCGACGCAAGTTGCGTTTTCGCCGTTATGCGGGCGGTGACGAGGTGTTCGTCGAAATCAAACAGCGCATCGATCGCACAGTGCAGAAGCGCCGCACGCGCATGGCGGTCGGCGACGCGCTGGCTTTGTTCGGTCGCGGCGCGCTCGCGGTCGAGCGCGAGAACTCAGCCGGCGATCCGGTGCTGCAGGAAGCGCTCGTGCTGTGCCGTGAGCACCGCCTCGCGCCACGCATGGGCGTGCGCTACACGCGCGAGGCTTGGTTCGCGCGCTTCGAGCCCGATCTGCGCGTCACGCTCGACACGCGCCTGCACTTCGACGCGCACGACCTCGACCTCGCGCAGCCCTTCGTCGAAGGCCGTTCGCTGCTCGATCCGACGCTCGGCGTGCTGGAGATCAAGTTCAACCACCGCGTGCCGCAATGGTTGCTCGCGCTGGTACGCAAGCACGCGCTCGAAGTGGTGCGTTTTTCGAAGTACTGTGCCGCGGTCGACAAGGCTTTGTTCGGCGGCGGCTACGGGCTCACGCCGGACGTGAGATGAAACGGAGCGAGACGTGGACGAACTGATCAAGGAGTCGCTGCGCAGCACCTCCGCCGTCGGCGGGAGCCTCGACGTGTGGCACGTGCTGTACGCGCTGACGCTGAGCTTCCTGTTGTCGCTCGTGCTGGCTTACGTGTACCGCCAGACGCACCGCGGCGTCAGCTACTCGGCGTCCTTCGTGCACACGCTGATCCTGATGACGATCACCGTGACGCTGATCATGGAGATCATCGGCTCGAACATCGCGCGCGCCTTCAGCCTCGTCGGCGCGCTGTCGATCATCCGCTTCCGCACCGCGATCAAGGAGCCGCGCGACGTGGCTTTTCTGTTCGGCACGATGGCGGTCGGCATGGCCTGCGGCACCGGCTTTTACGATCTGGCCGTGATCTTCACGCTGTTCATCTCGCCGGTGGTGTTTTTCCTGCACCGCTTCAAGATCGGCGCGCAGCCGACCAGTGAAGTGCTGTTGAAAGTGCACTTGGCCGAGAACCTCGATCACCGCACGGCTTTCCAAGAGGTCTTCTATCGCTTCCTCGCAGGGCACTCACTGCTCTCGATCGAGACGATCTCCGGCGGCACGGCGCTCGAACTCGTCTACTCCGTGCACTTCAAAGACGGCACGAAAGAGAACGAGTTGATGGACGCTCTGCGAACGGCGAACGGCAATCGCAAGGTCGTGATCCTCACCGGCGCGCAGAACGTCGACGTGTGAGCGAAAGGACGAAGTGGCCCGCGCGACGATCTCCACGACGGCGGACCGCGCACTCCTGCGCTGGATGCAGCGGCACGAGCGCGCGCTGATCGTCTCGTGGCTGGCCGGGTGCGCCGCGCTGCTCGCCGTCATGGCGCTGTGGGGCTTGGCTTTCAACGGCGCCGAGCGCGCTGTCGATGCCTGGGACGACGGCTGGGTGCGCGAGCTCGAGCGCGTGGAAGCGACGCTGGCGAGCGGAGATGTCGCCACAGCGGTCCTGCGCCTCGAGCAACTCGACCGCGATTGTCCTGCCGTTTTCATCAAGCATCGTCGCGACAAGGAACGCGAGCGACTGCTCGTCGCGCTCGGCGAGTGCTACGTCGAGCTCGACAAACACAAGAAGGCCGTCGCGACGCTCGGACGACTCGTCGCCTTCGATCCGAAGAACTTCGACAACCACTTTCGACTCGCTCAAACACATCTGCATTTCGGCGACACGGTTGCGGCGCGCAGCGCCTACGACCAGGTGCTCGCGATCCACCCGACGCACCAGCCGAGCGTCGCTGCCGTGATCCACATGGCCTTCGCTGCGAGCAACTACGAGCAGGTCGTCGCGGACTACGAGCGCTACCTCGACGCGTGGCTGCTCGCCCCGCTGCAATTGCACTTCGGCGATCACGTCGTCGAGTTCGAAGCGCGCGTCGATGGTGAAGCGCACATTGTCGAGGGCGTCGTCGAGCTCGCACCCGGCTGGAGCGGCAGCATCGAGCTCGCCACGAACGGCTACTCCGCGCAGTTGGAGTCGCTCGAGATCGTCCCGCCCCTGCGCGTCGGAGTCGTCGAAGTCCTCACACCGCTGCGCATCGCGCCGGACTCCGCCTGGAACGCCGAAGCGGGAGAAGCTCCCGCGCCCGGCGCGCTCAACGCCGCGTCGAGCGCATCGAAGCTCTCGACTCCCATCATCGCGCTGCCGCAGGGCGGCGCGCGTGTGCGCGCGAAACTCACCTTGTTCAAGGCGCTCGACAACGCCATGTGGATCGAGGTGAGCAAGAGTTATCGCAATCGCCTCGAACTCGAACGCTGGCCCGCCGCACAGCGTCGCTCGCGCGTCGGCGGATGCCTCGAAGGCGGCACGCACTTCGACGACTGACCGATGGACACAGCGCACCACACGCCGCGAACGAAGGAGCGCACGCTCGCAGCGTGCGTGTTCGCCGTGCCGCTGTGCTTCGTGCTGACGGAGCGCACGAAGGAAGTGCTCGTCGTCACTTGGTCGCAATCATGGTCGGCGTTGGTGTTGATCAGCGCAGCACTCTACGTCGGTGTGTTGGCCTCGTACTCGCGCCTATGGCCGCGCTGGTTCACCGTGGCGCGCACGCTGCTGCTGGCGACGTTACTCAGCGCGCTGGCCGGACTCGGCGTGATCGAACTCGCGCTGCGCGTCACCGACAACGCGCCATATCAGGAAGCCGACAACAGTGGTCGTCACGCGCCCGACCCCGATGTCGGACACATCTACGTTGCGAATCACACTCAGACGTTGCAGTCACGCGAGCATCGCGCCGAATGGCACAGCAACGCGCAGGGTGTGCGCGCGGAGCACGACTTCGGTCCGAAGCGGCCCGGCGTGCTGCGTGTCGTGTGCGTCGGCGATTCGTTCACGGTGTGCGACCAGGTTGAGTACCGCGACAGTTGGCCCGCAGTGCTCGAGCGTTCCTTGGAAACGACTTTTGGTCGCGGTCGCGTCGAGGTCGTCAATGCGGGTTTCCCCGGCTACGGGACGGTCAACGAAGCGCGCTGGCTGGCGAAGTTCGGGGCGCAATTCGCACCCGACATCGTGCTCGTCGGAACGACGCCCAACGACCTGAGCGAGAACCAATTCCCGCTGCAATACACGGCGCAGGGCGGCGCGCTCGTCGCGAGCACGAGCACCGCTGCCGACCGAGCGCGCTTCGAGCACCGGCGCAAGTGGTGGTGCCTAGCCGGCGCCGTCGAGCGCAGCATGCTCGCGCAGCGACTCGAGAACTCAAAGGCCTTCCGCAGGTTGCTCGGGCGCCCTGCCGTGAACCACCTCGAGGCGTACATGACGAGTCCGAGCAACAAAGCGCTCGAGCTCTTCAAACGCGCCGACGGCTACATGAACGATGTCACCATCGAGCGGCAGATGGACTGG
>CAYHRR010000117.1:0-9204 GCA_964358875.1 uncultured Planctomycetaceae bacterium
GCAGTCCGCACCGTCGGAAGTTTGCTGCGCGCGCCCCGCGCGATCGAAGGCGCCCTTGTGAACGTCGACGTGGCATGTCGAGCAAGCGCCGCTCGCGCCCGGGAAGCGTTCGGCGACGAGTCCGAACTTGCGTCCGTGTTCGTCGGCCTTCGCCCGCGGCACGTGACAGGATTCGCACTTCGCATCGGCGTGCGCGCCGCGCAGCGCGAAGCTCGTGAAGTCGTTGTGTTCCTGGGTCGCGAAACGCGTTTCGTCGAAGCGTCCCGTCCCGTGACACACGCCGCAGCTTCCACCGGCCTTGCGCACGGCGTCTGACTTGGAGGCGAGCCGCGGTGCGAACGAAGCGCCGTGGACGTCGGCGTGGCAGCTCTCGCAGGCCGCGGCGGTGCCGCGAAACACGCGCGGGCTTTCGCCGGACTTCGTGTGGCACGCGTTGCATTCCGTTTGCACGTGAGCGCCGGTCAACGCGAAGGCACTGCGCTCGTGGGCCGCGACATCGAAGAGCGACGGCGCGAAGTGCTCCGGCGCGTGGCACTGGATGCAGTCCGGCGCGGGCGCGCCGCGCACGGCGAATTGGCCGCCATGCGGATCGGCGTGGCACGAGGCGCAATCGTCGGCGCGCCGGCCGGGATAGCGCTGCGCGAAGACGCGCTGCTCCGCGTAGTCGCCGTGGCACTTGGCGCATTCGACCTTGTCGTGCGGCGCCGCCAACGCGAAGCCGCTCGCAGCGTGCAGGTCCGCGCGCATCTGCGCGTCGGCGCCCTTGAAGCTTTGCGCAACGGTCGAGTGGCACTCGATGCAACTCTGCTTGGGCTCGAGGGTGAGCGACGCGGCGACGCTGACGACGAAGCTCGGCGCGTGCGGCGACGCATGGCAGTCCTCGCAGCGGCGCGCAGCCGGTTTCGGTCCCGCGCCGCCGAGCGCTTCGACGGAACGCGCCGAGTCCTTCTCGTGGCACTGCACGCAAGTCAGGTTCGCGTGCGCGCCCGCGAGCGGCAGCTCTTCGGTGTGCACGAACGCGGCGAATTCTTTGAAGGGCCGCTCTTGCCCGTGGCATGCGTCGCAGGACTTGACGAACTTGCCCTTGTGAACGTCCTCGTGGCACGTCGAGCACTTCTGCTCGAGTCCGCCGAAACGCTTGGCGCCCTTGTCGAGCAGCGTCGCTTGCGCACTCTTGTGGCACTTCGCGCATTCGAGCGCGACGTGGGCCCCGGTCAGATGGAAGTCGACGAAGTCGTGCTCGAACTGCTTCACGTCCGCCACGCCGGCGAGTGCGAAGATGCGTGCGTCGACCAAGGCCACCGCATCGCCGTGGTGCTCGACGTGACACAGCGCGCACTTCGCGACGTCGACGGCCTTGCGCGAACCGTGAAAGCCCGTGTGCGTCGCGATCTGCGCGGAGATGTCTGCGTGGCACGTTGCGCAGGCGCCGGCCATCTCTTCGGGACCGTCGCCGTGGCAACGCTCGCAGCCGTCGCCGCCGATGAGCTCGCCCTCGCGCTCGTGGACACTCGTCAACGGCCCAGGCGAAGTTTGCTCCGTCTCGCGCACCACGAGCGCGACGACGACGGCGAGCGTGAGCACACCGAGCCACACCTTCGGATCGCGCCACTTCATGAACCGGCTCCCAACGAGGCGTACTTCAAGGCCGCGACCACATGCAGGATCACGATCAAAACCATGTAGAGCGCCGCCCAGCGGTGGGCATAGCGCCACGACGCCATCAGCGCGCGCAAGTCCTCGTAGTGCGCAGCCATCAGCGACGCGCGGTGCGCTTTGCGCGCGAGCTTGAGGATCTCGCGCAGCTGCCCGAGCGGAACTCCCTCCGCACGGCCTTCGCTCTCGAGCTCGGCCAACGCGCCGCGCAAGTGCGACTGCGCGCTGACCAGCGACGTCAAGCGGCGCACGAACGAGCCGCGCCAGTGGCCGGCGGCGACGAGTTCCTGGATGCGCTGGCGCACGCGCTCACCGAAGCCGCGATTCTCGCGATCCCAATCGCTCGCCAGCGCCGCCAAACGTGTGTGCACTTCTTCGAGCGCCAATTCGCGGCCGTTCGCGGCGCGCGGAACGAAGGCGTAGAAGTAGCGGCCGATCGCGCCGGTGAACACGAGCACGCCGAGTGCCGCGAGGGCGTGGCCTCCGACCGTCGCGCGCGGTGCCATCGCCGCGTGCACGAGCGCGGCGAGCAAGGCCAGGATCCCCGTGACGACGTGCGACGTCATCCAGCGCTGCAAGCTGCCGGCACGAAAGCGCAGCAATTCGGCGCGCCTGGCGAGATAGACCAAGTTGAACGTGACCAGCAGCGCGGCGGCGATGCCGCAGGCGAGTCCGACTCCGCGCGACGGCCGCAGCCACGCGTCGTGCGGCGAAGCAAATCGTTCCGCCGCCGGCAGCGAGTAGTAGTCCGAGAAGGCCAGCGTCCAGGCGAGCACTCCGAGCGCGAGCGTCAGCGCGACGAGCAAGGCCTTGGTCAGCCCGGTTCCGGACTCGGCCAAGGGCTCGACCGTTTGCCGGTGCGCCGGATCGAAGGAAACGCCGCATTTTTCGAGCAATTGGAAGGGCGGAGTGCCGCCGGCCAGCACGAACACGTCGTCGTTCTCCAAGTGCAAGTCACGCGCGGTCCCGTTGCTGCCGACCTGCAACTCGACCGCGTCCGCGCCGATGCTGAGCACTTCACTGCCGAACAGTGTTTGCAGCCGCCCCTTGCCGACCGCCTCGGCGAGCCGCGCTTCGTTGCGCGCTTTGATGCGGAAGAAGCCCTCGCGTCGATAGGAGATCGACACGCGATTGCCGGGCTGCTCCGCGAGTCCGACGGCGGCCTCGATCGCGCTGTCGCCGCCGCCGACCACGAGGATGCGGCGGTTGGTGTAGGAGTGCGCGTCGAGCAACGCGTACATGACCTTGCCCAATTCTTCGCCGGGCACGCCGAGCTTGTTGGGCGTTCCGCGCCGACCGAGCGCCAAGCACACGAAGCGCGCGCGCCACGAGCCGTGCGACGTGTTCACGGTGAACATGCCGTCGTCGCCGCGCTCCACGCCTTGAAAGGTCTGGCCGGTGCGAATGGCGAGTTGCTCGCTGACGGCGACCTCGCGCCACAGATCGATCAGCTCTTCCTTCGTGTAGGTGCCGCGATCGAGGCGGCCGTACAACGGCAGGTCGACCGGTTGCGTCATCACGAGCTTGCGGCGCGGGTATTTCGCGACGGTGCCGCCGAGTTCTTCCTGCTCGAGCGTGGCGTACAGCAGTCCGCGCAACTTCGCTTGCAGCGAGCACGCGAGTCCCGCCGGTCCCGCGCCGACGATGACCAGGTCGAGCACGCCCGCGCCCGCCGCCGGCAGTGCGCCGATGCGACGCGCGACTTCGTCGGCGACGGCCGTTCCATGCGCGATCGCCGTGCGCACGAGCGCATAGCCCGTGACCTCTCCGGCGAGGAACAAACCCGGTTGAGTCGCGGATTCGAGCGTCTCGGTCAGCGCCGGAATGTCCTTGCGCTCGGAGAGATCACCGAAAGTCACGACGATGCCGCCGACCGGACAGGCGGTCGCGCAACGTCCGTGGCCGACGCAACGCGCACCGTGCACGACGAGCGCCTGGCCGTGCACCATCTCGAGCACGCCCTCCTCGGGACACGCGTCGACGCACACGCCGCAGCCGATGCAGCGCGAAAGATCGACGTGCGGGTACTGCAGGCGCGCCTTGTCGCTGCCGCGTTGACGTGCGCGACCGCGCTCGTCGAGCGTGTGCGCCATGCGCGCGACGTCGCGGCGACGGCTGAACACGGCAACGAGCAGCGTCCCGGCGATGGCTGCCAATACGAACCAGCTCAGCACCGCGAATTCCCCTCAGTCCACATCATCGAACGTCCTTTATCGAGCACGGTGCCGTGTTAGGACCAATGACGTGTCATTCATTCCACGGCGCATCGGCGCCGCAAAACGCGCACTTGTTTCCCAGGCGTCGTCGCCGGAGGCGTGGGGACGCGCTGCGAATCAGCACGCACCGCGCACGATGCGCCACCACGCGTCCAAACAGCGGTCGAGCACGCCGAGCAGCGCGCTCGTCGCCCCACCGCCGCGCAGTTGCGGCGCGATCGTGAGCGGCCCTCCGACGAGCAGATCCCGGTCGCGCAACACGCGTCGCGCCTGCACCGAACGACGCTTCGCAAGCGTGGCTCGGAGCCCGCGCGCCAAGGCCCATTTGCCCTTGACGTAGGCTCCAAACGTGCCGGAGCGCAGGGTGAACGCGGCCCACACGAACTCGTAGGCGAACAGCCCCGGCGCGGTGAGCACGAGCGTGCGCAGCGAGTGGTTCTTGAGCAGGTGCAACCAACGGTTGCGCGAGTGCAGGAACGCGCGGCGCTGCGGGTAGTCGATCGGCCCGCGATAGCTGATCCCCGGTGTGCCGCCGCGGTGGAAGCACAACGCGTCTTCGACCGAGACGAGCGTGTGTCCCGCCATGCGCAGGCGCAGCGACAGATCGAGGTCCTCGAACAAGATGAAGTAGTCGGCGTCGAAGGCGCCGATCTCGAGCAACACGCTGCGTCGACACAACAGGACGACCGACACGGCGCCGCCGACTTCCACCACGCCGCGGCCTTCCGCGCGCTCGAGCGGCACGTAGAAATTCCGCAGGCTGAACAAGCCGCAGTAGTGCAGCGCGCCGCCGTCGTAGTGCACGGTGCGCGGATCGCTCGCGACGACGCTGCGCGGCTGGATCAGCGCGGCTTGGGGATGCGCGAGCGCCGCGCGTTCGAGCTTTTCCAACGCATCCGGCGCCAGCACCGCGTCGTTGTCGACGAGCAAGACCCACTCGTTGCGCGCATCGGCGAGTCCGCGATTGCGCGCCGGACATGGGCCGTCGTTCGAGGCGAGTCCGATCACACGCGCCGTCGGAAAATCGCGCGCGACGAGTTCGCGGCCGCCGTCGCTCGAAGCGTTGTCGACGACGAGCGTCTCGTCGAGCGCACGCGTCTGCGCTTGCAACGCACTGAGACAAGACGGCAGATGTTCGCGACCGTTGAAGTTGCACACGGCCGCGCTGATCGGACCCAAGCCTGCGTCGCCGCGCGCGCCCATCATTTGAGGGGCAGCTCGAAATCGGGCGCCCGCACCGGCCGACGATGCTTCAAGCAGTACGGCACGTTGGCGAGCACGCTGCAGGCCGCCTTCGCGAGCACCCACGTCGAACCCGGCGTTTCCTTGATCGAACGGCCGATGCCGATCGTGCCGGTCGCGTCGGTGACTTCGCCCGCCGCCTCCTTCTTCGAACCGCGCAGCAGCACGCGCGTCAGCACCAACCACGGCAAACGCGCGAGATCGCCGAGCGGCGCGTACTTGAGCTGCGTCAACCACGCGTTGCGCGCGTGGAAGTACAGCGAGCGCTTGCCCATCTTGATGCCGAAGGGCGTCTTGTGAAACGCGCGCACCGCGGGGTAGTGCAGCACGCGCAGGCCGAGATTGAGCAGGCGGCACGTCAAGTCGCGCTCGTTGCCGTAGATGAACAGGCGTTCGTCGTAGCCCTCCGCGTCGCGCAACGCCTGCGTGCGCGCAAGACTGGCGCAGCCGCGGAACGTGCTCATGTAGCGTTCGCGCTGCACGTCAGCGCTGTCGAGGAAGCTCGCCGGCATGCCGGGCTCGATCACTTCGGTCGAAATGATCGCGGTGGACGCGGGCTCGCGCTGCAGTCGCTCGACGGTTTTCTCGAGCCAATGCGGCGGCAGCACGACGTCGTCGTCGAGGATCGCGGTCAACGGAGTCGCGGCTGCGGCGAAGCCGAGATTGAAGGTCTCGCACGCGCCGAAGTTCGAGTGCGGCATCACGATCGTGCGCACGTCGGGATAGCGCTCGCGCAGCACCTTCGCGGTCGCGTCGCGCGAGCAGTTATCGACGACGACGATCTGCGCGAAGGCGCGCGTCTGGGCGCGCAGCGCGTCGAGGTTGGCGCACACATCCTCGACTTTGTTCCAGGTCGAAATCACGGCGGTCGCGGCCCACTCGCCGGAGTTCGTCGCACTCGACGAGAACTGCGCGCTGCGTGTCCAGTCGAGCACTTCGCCCGCCGCGAGGGCCTCGAACACTTCGTCGGCAGACGCGGTTCTCGCCGCTGCAGTCGCAGTGCGAGGTGACGCCAGTGCGCGCAACTTGTGCTCGGCGAATGCGCTCGTGTTCACGACCACGGTCGTCGACGCGCGCGCGCGCTCGTCGCCGTAGAAGAGCACGCGCACGTTGCCGCGAGCGTGTGCGGCAGCTGCGCACGCGCTCGCCGTGGCGCGGTGATCGGTGTCGGCAACGAGAGCACGCGCCGTCGCGGGTTGAGTGCCGGCGGCTGCTATCGGCGACGGAGAGGGCGACGGCGCATAGACAACGCCGGGCGCGAACTCGCCGAGCTCCGCGAGCACGCGCGCCGCAAGTTCGAAGGTCCCCGACAATTCGCCGCGGACGAATCCGACGCAGCGCAGGTCCTCGACGCCGAGCGCGAGCGCCGCGCGTCGCGCTTCGTCGGCTTGCGCCGAGCCGTCGACGGTCGTCAACGCGACCACGCGAACCTGATCGCCGCGCGCGCGATGCGCTGCGAGAACGCCGCCGCAGCGAGCGACGGCCTCGTCGACATCGACGGCGACGCACAACGCTTTGCGCGGCAATTCCGCGAACTCGAGCCGACGCAAAGCGAGCGCACTCACGCGGCCACGACCTCGGCGAGGAATGCGCGTCCCGGCGAGCATGCGGCGCGACGCACGCAGTTCGATCGAAGGCTCGACGAGCGCGCGAGCGCGTCGTGCCGGCCCGGATTCTCTTCGTCGTAGCTCGTTTCCATGCGCACGTCCGCGTTCCAACCGAGCCTCGCCCGCCGCCAAGTCGTGCGAGGTACGCAGAGCTCGCGCGGCATCCTAGAAACGTCGCGCGCGCCTTTCATCTGCGGCAGCGCGAGCGTCGTGTGTGCACGCGTCGACGCGCGTCGGTCATCACGCTCCGAGCTTCGCGCAGGGCACGCGCTTCGCGTCGAGGCGTCGCGCTCGTTCACAGTGGCGCGCGCGCACCACAAGCTGCAGCTCGCGCGCACAAACTCACGGCTTGGCGCCCGCCGACTTCGCCTTCGGCGCCTTGAGTTCGAGCGGATCGCCCAAGCGCGCGCGGATGCGGTGCAACAGGATCTGCGCCGACTCCGTGTTGTCGCCGGTCGATTCCCACTTCGCATGCCCGGGGTCGAGCGGGCTGACGAGATCGTTGTTGATCTCCTTGGCGATGCGCACGTCGACCTTGTAGCGATCCGGCGCGACCTTGCTGAACTTGATCTCCGCGCGTTCGCGATAGCCCTGTCCGCGGAACGGCGCGAGCATCGTGCGCCAGCCCGAAGTCATCAACAGACTCTGCGGGTTCGCATCGGAACCGACGGGATAACCCATGCGCTGCAGCTCTTGGCCCGACACGGCCCACAGCACGTTTTCGCTGGGCACGCCGAGTTCGCTGGACATCCACTGCGCGTCGTGCGACGGACCCGAACGGCACGCGCCGACCAAGACCGACAGCACGAGCCCCACGACGGCGAAGCGGGCTTTCATGACTCGATTTCCTTTTCCTTCTTGTCGCTCAGTTCGAGGCGGATCGGCAGGTCGTTCAAGTCGAGCTCTTCGCGCAAGCGCGTCGTCAAGTAGCGCACATAGTTCTTGTTGAGGTGGCGCTTGTCGTTGACGTACAGCCGGAACGTCGGCGGCGCCGTCGTCACTTGCGTCGCGTAGTAGATGCGCACCTTCGTCGAGGCCGACGACGGACCGCGCTCCTCAGCGGCGCGCTTGACGACGCGATTGAGTTCGCCCGTGCCGACCTTGACGTGGCTGCGCTCGAACAGGCGTTCGGCCGTCTTCATGATCGCCTCGACGCCGTGGCCGGTGCGCGCCGACAGGAACTTGAGCGGTGCGAACGACAGCTGCGGCAACTCGGCGCGGATGTAGTCGATGAATTCCTGGCGCTCCATGTCGCTGACCAAGTCCCACTTGTTCGCGCACAGGATCACGGGCTTGTAGTGATCGATCACGTAGCGCGAGAGCGTCTTGTCGATGTGGCCGAGTTCCTGGCTGACGTCGAACAGGTGCAGCACCACGTCCGCGCGGCGCACGGTGCGGTGGCTGCGCGCGTCGCTGAAAAACTCGATCGCGTCGGCGAAAGAGGCCTTGCGCCGCAAACCGGCGGTGTCGATCACGACGAACTTCTTGCCGTCGCGCTCGAAGCGCACGTCGACCGAATCGCGCGTCGTGCCCGGGATTTCCGAGACGATCATGCGCTCCTCGCCGGCGAGCGCGTTGACCAAGGTCGACTTGCCCGAGTTGCGCAATCCGACGACGGCGAGCTTCATGAAGGGCTCGCTCGGACGTTCGAGTTCGGGCTCTTCCGGCGGCGGCAAGAGCTCGCCGATGCGCTCGTACAAATCGCGCAGACCGTCGCCGCCCTGCGCGCTGATCGCGCACAACTCCTTGCCGACACCGAGGCGCCGGAATTCGTCGATGCCCCACGCGGCGGCGCGACCTTCGCACTTGTTGACGCACAGCACCACCGGCACTTCGATGCCGCGCAGGCGCTTGGCGACTTCGCGATCGAGCGGCGTGATGCCGTCCTTGACGTCAACCATGAACAGCACGAGGTCCGAGCTGCGCACGGCGGCCAGCACCTGCGCTTCGACTTCGGGCCCGAGGTCGTCGCGATCGACGATGCCGACGCCGCCGGTGTCGACGATCTCGAACCAGCGCTCGCCGTCGCCGGTGTTGATGCGTCCTGGCACCGCGATGCGATCGCGCGTCACGCCGGCCGTCGGCTCGACGATCGAGACGCGGCTGCCGACCATGCGGTTGAGCAAGGTCGACTTGCCGACATTGGGGCGACCGACGATCGCGATGCGACGCAGCACCTCGTCGCCCGTGTATTGCTCGCTGTGTTGCATCAGGGCACTCCGAGAAGTTTGTGGACTTGGGGTACGACGCGGACGACCAAGTCGAGTTCGCGGGCGCGCTCGACGAGCGCGACGAGCAGTTCCTCCGACGGCGCGGCGATTGAGTTGCAAGGCGTCACCGGTTGCACAATCACGGGCACGCGCGGCGCATGTTCCGCGACGCTTTCGAGCAGTTCGTCGAACTCGCGCGGCGCGCGACCGCCGGCGACGATCAGCTTCGCGCAGGCGTCGCGCTCGGCGACGAGTTGCAAGCAGCGCGCGCGC
>CAYHRR010000118.1:0-9187 GCA_964358875.1 uncultured Planctomycetaceae bacterium
ACGCCGAGCGCGAGCACCCACGCTTTGACCGCGTCGGGCGCGCCCTTGCGAACGCGCGAGCCGTCGAGGTCGACACCGCTCATGCGCGTCTGCGCCGTGAAAGGCACGAAATGCGCCTGTAGCTCGTGGATTTGACGCTCACGGATGCCGTACCGACCCTTGGCGAGCACGACGATGCTGCGGCCCTCGGGCGTCTCGTCGGCGAGCGACGCGATCTGCGCCGCGTCGGCGAGAACGCGCTCGTCGACGCCGTGCGCCGGCGTGAACTCGATCGCTTGTCGATTGCCGAGTGTAATCGTGCCGGTCTTGTCGAGCAGTAGCGCGTCGACGTCGCCCGCGGCTTCGACGGCGCGCCCCGACGTCGCGATCACGTTCTTTTGGATCATGCGATCCATGCCGGCGATGCCGATCGCCGACAGCAGGCCGCCGATCGTCGTCGGAATTAGGCACACGAGCAGCGAGACGAGCACGGTGACGGTGACGACGGTTCCTCGACCTGCTTCCGCGACCGCGAAGTGCGAAAAGGGCAGCAGCGTCGCCGTCGCGATCAGGAACACGATCGTCAGCGCCGCGAGCAACAGCTCGAGCGCGATTTCGTTGGGCGTCTTCTTGCGCTTCGAGCCTTCGACGAGCGCGATCATGCGATCGAGGAACGAATCGCCGACGCCGGTGGTGGCACGCACGACGATCCAGTCGGACAGCACACGCGTCCCGCCTGTGACCGCGCTGCGATCGCCGCCGCTTTCGCGAATGACCGGAGCGCTCTCGCCGGTGATCGCGCTTTCGTCGACCGAGGCGACGCCTTCGATCACTTCACCGTCGCAGGGGATCGACTCGCCCGCCTCGACGAGCACGACTTGATCGCGAACCACGTTGCGCGACGGAAGCCGGATCGGTTCCTCGCCGCGTCGTCCGTGCGGCAGCACTTTCGCGATCGTGTCTTGCCGCGAACGGCGCAAGCTCTCGGCCTGCGCGCGACCGCGGCTCTCGGCCATCGCTTCAGCGAAATTGGCGAAGAGCACCGTGAACCACAGCCACAGCGCGATGGCGAGCACGAACGACGGCGCTTCGTCGCCTTCGACGATCAGTGCGCGCACGAACAAGGCCGTCGTCAACGCCGCGCCGACCCACACGACGAACATGACCGGATTGCGCGCTTGGCGCCGCGGATCGAGCTTGCGCAAGGACTCGCGGAGCGCCGCGAGAATCACGACCGCGCTGTACGGCGAACGTGCGCGTTCGGTGCTCGACGCACCGACGTCTGCTTGTTTCGTAGCCATGTCAATTCATCCTCAACTGCTCGACGATCGGTCCGAGCGCGAGCGCGGGAACGAAGGTCAGTGCACCGACGAGCAAAACGACGCCGACGAGCAGGAGCACAAACAGCGCACCGTGAGTCGGCAGCGTTCCGGGCCCGATCGGCACGCTCTTCTTTGCGGCGAGCGAGCCCGCTATCGCGAGCACCGGCAGCGCGACGAGGTAGCGTCCGACCAACATCGCGAGACCAAGCAGCAGGTCGTAGAAGGGCCGCGCCGTACCAAGTCCCGCGAAGGCGCTGCCATTGTTGTTGCCGGCGGATGAAAAGGCATAGAGCACTTCGCTGAAGCCGTGCGGTCCGCGGTTGTACAGCGCGGCGCGTCCCGCGTCGGTCGCGATGGCGACAGCGGTGCCGAGCAACACAACGATGCATGGCGCGAGGATCGCCAGCGACGCCATGCGCATCTCGTAAGCCTCGATCTTCTTGCCGAGATACTCCGGCGTGCGCCCGACCATCAGGCCCGAGATGAACACGGCGACGAGCGCGAACAGCAGCAAGCCGTAGAGGCCCGAGCCGACGCCGCCGAACACGACTTCGCCGAGTTGCATCATGAACAGCGGCACGAGTCCGCCGAGCGGCGTGAACGAGTCGTGCATCGCGTTGACCGAACCGTTCGACGCCGCCGTCGTCGCCGTCGCCCACAGCGCGGACTCTGTCGCGCCGAAGCGCAGCTCCTTGCCTTCAAGGTTGCCCGCCTGCGCGTCGAGACCGAGCGCAACCTGCGCGGCCGGCGCGTGTTGCTCCGCGGCGACGGCGCCGATCAACAGCGGCACAAACAAGACGAGCATGGCGAGCAACAACGCGAGCCCTTGGCGGTCGTCCTTCACGCGGCGCCCGAAGGTGAAGCACAAAGCGGCCGGAATCAGCAAAATCGCCAGCGCTTCCAACAGGTTCGTCAGCGGCGTCGGGTTTTCGAACGGATGCGCCGAGTTGACACCGAAAAAACCGCCGCCGTTCGTGCCGAGTTGCTTGATCGCGATCTGCGAAGCGGCGGGTCCCACGGCGATCAACTGCTCGCCGATCGCGGCACCGTCCGCGCCGTGAGTCGGCTCTACGAGCGTCGCCGTGACATAGGGCCCCCAGGTTTGCACGACGCCTTGCGACATCAGCAACAGCGCCAGCACCGCCGACAGCGGCAGCAACACGTAGAGCGTCGAGCGCACCAGGTCGACCCAGAAGTTGCCGATCGATTGTGTCGTTCGGCCGACGATGCCGCGGATCAAAGCGACTAGGCAAGCCATGCCCGCTGCAGCGGAAACAAAGTTCTGCACCGTCAGCCCGAGCGCTTGCGTGAGGTAGCTCAGCGTCGCTTCGCCGGCGTAGCTCTGCCAATTCGTGTTGGTCACGAAGCTGACTGCGGTGTTGAACGACAAGCTCGCGCCGACCGGGCCGAGCCCTGCTGGATTGAAGGGCAGCCACGCTTGAAGACGCTGCAGCACGTAGACCGCGACGAAGCCGACGACTTGGAAGGCGAGCATCGCGAGCGCGTACAGCTTCCAATTCATCGAGCGCTCCGGCGCGACGCCGCAAACGCGATAGATCACGCGTTCGAGCGGCCCGAGTAAGCGCTGCATCCACGTGCGTTCGCCTTCGTACACGCGTGCCATGTACAGGCCGAGCGGGCGCGCCGCCGCGAGCAGCAGCGCGAGGAACAGCGCGATTTTCAACCAAGCGAGCGTGTTCATTCGAACAGCTCCGGTCGGAACAGCGCGACGAACAGGTATAGGAGCAACGCGACGGCGATCAGGCCGACGGTCCAATACACGGCGGTCATAGCTCAGCTCTCCTCCGCGCCGCGCGCGACGGTCGCGAGCAACGGCACGAAAAACGCGACGAACACGGCCAGAAACAGCAAATCCATCGGAGCGCTCCTTGGGTCGATCGAAAGTTAGGAGCTAGCCGCGCTAAGAGGCCGCTAAAACAGCCGCGCGCCGCGACATTCCGCTTTCGACGCTGCGCGTGAACGACGCGCCGTCCGCGGGTAAGTGCGCGCAACCGGAGAATCGAATTCGGCGCGACGACACTCCGTCGCGCGCGCGCCGCGACACGCCGCTGAGATCAGCGCGGCTTGGATTCGAACTCGACGCCGGACATCGAGTCGGGTTCGTCCACGATCGCTTGCCGCAAATTCGTGAGCGCCTCTTGGCAAAGCAGTGCGACCTTGCGCTTTTGGTTCAAGGACATCGACAGCGAGCGCACGTTTGTGTTCTCACGCGAAAGCGCAATAATCCGCGCGCGCAGCTCGCACAGTCGCGCGTAGCTCGCGGTCGCCGCGTCAAAATCCGGGTCGCCGTGGAGTTCGTGCAGCGTGGCCATGCCTTCGAGCGCTCGAACGACGTTTCGGTCCTCCAGTGCCATCCGCGCTTCGATGTCGTCCATTTTCGCGTCGCTCTCCTCCGCTATATGACGCGGAAGACGAGTGTGGATGCGCAGCGCACCGTTCTGCGCGACGAAAGCAAGTCGTACCACCTCGTTCGCATCGGGCCGGACGGCGCTGCGTTCGACAAAGCGAGACAGTGCCGAGTCCAGCTCCTCGAGCGCATCGGTGGCGGCTCCGTAGGTCAAAGCGTAGGCCTTGAGATTGGTGTTCTTGACCGCCAGGGCGAGCAACTCACCGTCGACGCGTCGGAATTCGACGAAGTCGGAAGCAAATTGTTCGAGCAGTTCCGATTCGCCTCTCGCGCCGTGCTTCTCCAGCAGCTTCGCGAGCGCACTGCGCCCGCGTTCGACCTCCGCAGTCGCCGCGCGCGCACGATCCGCGAACATCTGCGAGTCCTCGTCCGTGACGGCGAGCACCGCGCTCTTCTCGGCCTCCGAAGCCGCGGTCAACGCCGCGCGCATTTGGTCCACGCACTCGACGCGCGCAGCCTTTGAGGCGCGTTGCGTGTCGAAGTCTCGCTCCTCGTGGAAAAACAACAACACCAGCACGACCGCAAGCAACAGTCCCGCTCCCGCGGACATCCACAGCACATCTCTAAGGTTTGGTTTGAAGGTCATGACGTCCTCGAAGAGAAGAGGAGCAGCGAGTCGACCATCGAAGCCGAAGCCGTTGAACCCATGTCGACTTGCGTGCGAGGCCCGCGCTCGCACGGCGCCGGAAGTCGCCGAATCGAAGCGACAGCGAACGGTGCGAGAAGGACGGAGTTCATCGTAGTCGTCCTGGACGCGAGGAAACCTAGACGCGGGGCGCGCTAACGCGGCGCTAAATCGCAGCGGTCGCGAGCTAAGGCGCGTTAGATCGTGAGCTTCGAGGCTATGTGCGGCAAACGGCGCGATACATGGTGAGCCCATGAAGAAACTGATCGCGATCGCCTCCGTCGCCGCGGCCGTAACGAGCTGCCGCAGCATTTCGTCCGACACCGGTGCGCGCTGCGCGGATCGAATGAGTCCGTCGTTCGCAGCTTCGACCGCGCCGCGCGAAGTCGCGCAGCGCGAAGTCGGCCTGTCCGAGGCAACGCCGACACGCTCGCACGGTCCGTCCGATGCGAGCGGCACGTTCGACTCGCAGTTCGCGACGTTGCCTGATGCCGACGTATCGGCGCGCGCAGCCGCATCGAACTCGGATGCGTGGAACGACGATGCCACGACCGCGCTGTTTCAGGAACTCGCGTCGACGCAGGGCCCGACGATCGGCGGATGGATCCGCTCGCGCTATGCGAACTCGAGCGATGTCGATGTCGACGCGCTGAGCGCCGGCGACCAGGAACTCGGCGGCTTCAGCATGGACAGCATTCGCCTCAACGTCGGTGGTCAAGCCGCGCCCGGCTTCGGCTTCAACGTGAGCCTCGAAGGCGGCAACCAAGGATTGCTCGACACGGGCAACGCGGGCCTGACGGTGTTGGACGCTTATGCGACGGTCGCACTGGGCTCGCACGCGCAAGTCGTCATCGGCCGCTTCGGCGCAAACTTCCTGTGGAGCGCGAACATCGAAGAACGCAAGCTGATGTTCCTCGACCGCAACGTCGCTGCGGAGAACACCGACGGCAGAGATCAGGGCCTCGAGTTCCAGGGCTGGATCGAGCGATTCAACTGGTGGGCCGCGTTGCAGAACGGATCCGACGGCGCGGGCGACGAACTCGCGCTTTCCGGTCGCGCGAGCTATCGCTTGATCGGCGCGCAGCCGTGTTGCTTGCAAGAAGGTTGTTGCGAGTCGGTCGAAGACGACACGCAACTCGTTGTAGGCGTCGCCTACCTCGACGATTCGAATTTCGACGACGGAACGGCGCTCGCGGGCGACGTGTGGTTTGTCCACGCGCCCTTCAGCGCCTACGCGGAATTCGTCGATTGGGGCGACGACATTCGGCCGCTCGCGGGGATCGACGTCGTCAGCGGCACGTTGATTCCCGTCGGCGTCGGAGCTGTTGGTTCGCAGACTTCGACGAGCGTCACCGTCGGCTACATGCTGTCGCCGGCGCGCTGGGAAATCGCAGCGCGCGTGCAGGACCTCGACGACGGCGCCGACACGAGCGTGTGGAGCGCCGCGCTCAACCATTACGTCGAGATGCACAACGCGAAGTGGACGCTGCAATTCGATTCGTCGAACAGCGACAACAGCGCGCTCGAAGCGGACACGTTCTCGATCGGCCTGACGGCCGGCATCTGAACGCCGCGGCCGCGCGTCAGATTTCGAGCAGCATGCGCGACGGTTCTTCCATGCACTCTTTGATGCGCTTGAGGAACGTGACGGCTTCGCGGCCGTCGACGAGGCGATGGTCGTAGCTGAGCGCTATGTACATCATCGGACGGATAACGACTTGGCCGCCGAGCGCGACCGGGCGCTCTTGGATTGCGTGCAGGCCGAGGATGCCGGACTGCGGCGGATTGAGGATCGGCGTCGACAAGAGCGAGCCGTAGATGCCGCCGTTGGAGATCGAGAACGTGCCGCCGGTCAGCTCGTCGAGTGCGAGCTTGTTGTCCTTCGCGCGCAGACCGAGGTCGGCGATCACGTTCTCGATCTCGCCGAAACCCAGGCGTTCGGCATTGCGCAGGATCGGAACGACGAGGCCCTTGCCGCCGCCGACCGCGATGCCGATGTCGAAGTAGTTCTTGTAGACGATGCCGTCGCCGCGGATTTCGGCGTTGACCTGCGGAAACTCCTTGAGCGCCTCGATCGCGGCCTTCACGAAGAACGACATGAAGCCGAGCTTCGTTTTGTGCTTCTCGACGAAGCGTTCTTGGAACTGCTTGCGAATCGCCATGACGTTGGTCATGTCGATTTCGTTGAACGTGGTGAGGATCGCGGCGGTGTGTTGCGCTTGCACGAGCCGCTCCGCGATGCGCTTGCGCATCGGCGTCATCGGCACGACTTCTTCTTCGCGTGGTCCGCCGGACGCGCGCGGCGGCGCCGACTTCGGCGGGCTCGCGGGAGCCGACGCAACGCTCGGAGTCGCGACGTGACGTTGCACGTCCTCCTTCAACAAGCGCCCACCCGGTCCGCTCGCAGCGACGTCTCCAGCGGTGAGCCCGCGCTGCGCGAGTTCGCGTGCGGCGGCCGGCATCACGGTCTTGTCGCCGGATTTCGCGCGAGCTGTCGTCGGCGCAACGACGGTCGCTGCGGGCGCACTCGAAGCCGCCGGCGCACCTGCGTTGCCCGCCGCGACCTCGCGCGCCACGAGCACTCCGATCACTTCGCCGACGAGCGCGGTGTCGCCCTTGTGCTTCAGCATCTTCGTGACGACGCCGCCGCTCGGCGCGGGCAGCTCGACGGTGACCTTGTCGGTCTCGATGACGACGAGTGCTTGATCGGCGCGAACGGTTTCGCCGACCTTTACGAGCCAATCGCCGAGTTGCACTTCGGTGATCGATTCGCCGACGGACGGAACTTTGAGATCGACGGTCATGGAGTGTGCGTTTCTCTGTGCAGTCAATTGGCGGCGAAGGCCCGCTCGAGAATGGCTTGTTGTTCGAGCTTGTGGCTCGCGGACGAGCCCGTGGCGGGCGAGGCGGAGGCGCGCCGCTGCAAACCGCGGAAGGCGCGGCCGGCGATGTGTTCGCCGAAGCGCGCGTGCAAGAAGCGCCACGCGCCCGCGTTCTCCGGCTCTTCTTGAACCCACAGCACACCGGCGTGTGCGGGATACGGAGCGAGCGCGGCTTCGAGGTCGCTCGCTTGCAACGGATAGAGCTGTTCGAGGCGCACGATGGCGACGTCGTCGGCTCGGCGCTTCTCGCGCTCGTCCTCGAGCTCGTAGCAGATCTTGCCGCTGCACAAAAGCACGCGGCGCACGCCGTCGCGCGCGAGCGGCTTGGGATCGGCGAGGAAACGCCGAAAGCTGCCGGCGAAATCGTCGAGTGCCGAAACACAGCGTGGATGGCGCAGCAAGCTCTTCGGCGTCATCACGATCAACGGCTTGCGCCACGGTCGCACGACTTGGCGGCGCAATACGTGGAACATCTGCGCGGGCGTCGTCGGCACCACGATCTGAATGTTCTCGTCGGCGGCCATGGTGAGGAAACGCTCGAGGCGCGCGCTCGAATGCTCCGGCCCTTGGCCTTCGAAGCCGTGCGGCAAGAGCATCACCAGCGCCGACAGTCGATTCCACTTGTCCTCGGCGCTGACGATGAACTGATCGATGATCGGCTGAGCGACATTGGCGAAGTCGCCGAACTGCGCTTCCCACATCACCAGCGCTTCGGGGTAGTCGAGGCTGTAGCCGTACTCGAAGCCGAGCACTGCTGATTCCGACAGGGCCGAATTGCGGATGTAGACAGGTGCTTGGTCGCTCGCGAGGTGATTGAGCGATTCGTGCAGTGCGCCGTTGGTCGCGTCGTGCAGCACCGCGTGGCGGTGACTGAACGTGCCGCGTTCGCAATCCTGGCCGGTCATGCGCACGCGCCGGCCTTGCACGGCAAGCGTGGCGAGCGCCAACGCCTCACCGGCCGACCAATCGAGCGCGCGCTTGCCCGCCGCCATTTCGCGGCGTTGCTCGAGGAAACGCTCGAGCTTGGGATGCACGTGGAAGCCGTCGGGCACGCGCGCAAGCTTTTCGAGCACGCTCGAGAGCTTCTCGCGCGCCACGCCGGTTTCGACGCGCGGCACGTCGGCTTCGGAGCCGCCCGCATAGCCCTTCCAATGCGCGCCTTGGCTGTCGCTCGCCGCGACGTAATCGCTCGAACGCGCCAAGGACAAATGCTCTTCGAGTTTCGCGCGCCGCTCGCGCGCAATCGCGTCGGCCTCCTCGCGCGTGATCTCGCCCAAGCGCAACAAATGCTCGAGATAGCCCTCGGCCACGCTCTTGCGTCTCGCGATCGCTTGATACAGCAACGGGTCGGTGAAGCTCGGCTCGTCGCCTTCGTTGTGACCGCGGCGCCGATAGCCGTACATGTCGATGACCACGTCGCGCTTGAATTGCCGCCGGAAATCGAGGCTCAGGCGAATCACTTGTGCGACCGCCTCAGGGTCTTCACCGTTGACGTGGAAGATCGGGATCTGAAGCAGCTTGGCGACGTCGGTGCAATAGGTCGACGAGCGCGAGTCGCAGGGACTCGTGGTGAAACCGATTTGATTGTTGATGACGACGTGAATCGTGCCGCCGGTGCGGTAGGCGGGCTGTTCGGAGATATTGAGGCTCTCCTGAACGATGCCCTCGCCGGCGAAGGCCGCGTCACCATGGATCAACAAGGCGAAACCGCGCTCGCCCGTGCGATCGCCGAATCGATCCTGCTTCGCACGCATGCGGCCCATCGCGACGGGATTGACGAATTCGAGGTGGCTCGGGTTGAAGCACAACGACAGGTGCAGCCATTGACCCGCCGACGTCGCGTAGCTCGACGAAAAACCCTTGTGGTATTTCACGTCGCCGCGGCCCATGTGCAGTTCGGGATCGGTGTCCTCGAACTCGCGAAAGATCGAGGCCGCCGGCTTGCCCATGA
>CAYHRR010000119.1:0-1715 GCA_964358875.1 uncultured Planctomycetaceae bacterium
TGCTGCGCATCGGCGTGAAGTCCAAGGACAAGGCGCGCATCGAACGCTTCGGCTTCGAGCTCGTGCCGCTCGTGACCAGCGGGCCGCCGGGCGTCACCGGCTTCGCGGGCGGGCGGCCGCACGCGACCGAGATCATCGGCTTCTGGCCGGCCTTGATGAAGAAGGACCGCGTCACCACCCAAGTCAGCGTGTACGAATCCTAGGAGCTCTTGCGATGCCGATCGTTCCTCTCTCGCGCATTGCCGACGCGCGTTCCGGCGACAAAGGCGAAGGCTCCAACGTCGGAGTCATGGCGCGTTCGCAAGCCGCGTACGTGTTCCTCGAACGCGCGCTGACCACCGACGTCGTGAAGCGTCACATGCACGCGATCAATCGCGGCGCGGTGAAGCGTTACGAGGCAGCGCCGCTGTGCGTGCTCAACTTCATTCTTGCCGACAGCCTCGGCGGCGGCGGCTCGGCTTCACTGCGCACGGACGCGCAAGGCAAGACGCACGGACTCGCGCTGTTGCGCTTGAAGCTCGACGTGCCGCAGGAAGTCCTCGATCGGACGGCGGAGTGAGCATGGATCTGTTGCTCGAGCTGTCGGAAAAGGCGCGGCGTGCGAAGCGCCGCATCGTGCTGCCGGAGAGCCAAGATCAACGTGTGCGCAGCGCAGCGGCGGCGCTGAAGACCGCGGGAATCTGCGAGCCGGTGCTGCTCGACGACGGTCGCATGGGCGCGGCGCCGGCCGGCGTCGAAGTGATCACGATCAAGCGCGACGCACGCGTCGAGAAATTCGCCGAGCAGTATTTCGAGTTGCGCAAGGCGAAGGGCATGACGCTCGACGAAGCGCGCAAGCGCGTCGTCGAACCGCTCAACTTCGGCGCGCTGCTCGTACGCAACGGCGATTGCCACGGCGGTGTGTCGGGCAGCGAAGCGGCGACCGCCGACGTGTTGCGCGCCGGACTGCAGATCGTCGGCCTCGCGCAGGGCTGCAAGACCTTGTCGTCGTGCTTCCTGATGTTGTTCAAGGACCGCGCGCTGACCTACGCCGACTGCGGCGTCGTACCGCAACCTACGGCCGAGCAACTCGTCGACATCGCGATCGCAGCGGCCGAAACCCACCGACGTCTCGTCGGCGTCGCGGCGCGCGTCGCTCTGCTCTCGTTCTCCACCAAGGGTTCCGCATCGCATCCCGATGTCGACAAGGTCGTCAAAGCGACCGAGCTGCTGCGCAAGCGCGCGCCGAGCCTCACGTGCGACGGCGAGTTGCAACTCGACGCCGCGATCGTGCCTTCGGTCGCCGAGAAAAAGTGCCCGAACTCGCCGCTCGGCGGGCGCGCGACCGTGTTGATCTTCCCGGACCTCGACTCCGGCAACATCGGCTACAAGCTGACGCAACGCCTCGCCGGCGCGCTCGCGCTCGGGCCGCTGGTCCAAGGACTCGCGCAACCCTACATGGATCTTTCGCGCGGATGCAGCGCGGAGGACATCGTGCACGTCGCCACCATCGCCGCCGTGCTGTCGAATCCGTGACGTGAGCGAAGCCGTCATCACCGTGCGCGGGCTGCGCAAGAGCTTCGACACCAAGTGCGTGCTCGACGGCGTCGACTTCGAGGTGCGACCGGGCGAGATCCTGGGCTACGTCGGTCCCAACGGCGCGGGCAAGAGCACCACGATCAAGATCCTGCTCGGCCTGACGCCGAGCTTCACCGGCGAGGTATTCGTCGCCGGAC